>CAMYYF010000058.1:0-8078 GCA_947303375.1 uncultured Lachnospiraceae bacterium | reverse complement strand
CTGAAATCTTTTCTGTTTCTAAATCGTAAAAGTATAAATGAAATCCCTGTTGAACTACAATGTTATCTCCCAACACTACAGTATTGAAATATTTAAGACTTTCGTTAAATACTTTTTTCAAATTTTGAGTTTTCAAATTATATTTCCATAGCATATCCTTTGTCGTGTAAAACAAACTGTCTTCATATACGCATATCAGAGCATATATCTCTTCCTTGGAAGAATATACTAATTGCGAAGTATTATCAGAACACTTATAAATTGTATTATTCACGACATAATAGAAATCACTATCATTCTCGCAAATCCGATATGGCAGATATGTATAATTTTCGCTATGGTCTTCAAAACTGGGGGATGCAAATTGTGCACTTTCCCCCTTAAAAACATTAACATAGTCCTTATAACATTTTTTAACAAAAACATCCGACCTGGTATTAATTTCAGCTTCAGGCACATTACCTTCTGCATTGAGCACATTGCTGTCAACACACGCGCATAAAAGCGCTGTCAGCAAAAAAATGACAAATATTTTTATATATTTTTTCATTTTACTACTCCTATTATTTTGATTACACCGTCATAAACTCTTTTCGCTTTTTGGGGATTTTCAGGATCAACTTCAACTGTATACCCACAAATCAGATTATAAAAATCGTCAGAATTATCAACCTTTGTGTAATGATATCCACCAGAATCATTGTGTAAAACTATCTCATATGTAGGTTCGCTCATTTCATTAATACCTTTTTTTACCGTTATGGCCATTGTATGCATCGCATCATCGGCAGATGTTGTGTTCCAATCACTTATAATAAATGCATCATAGTTTTCTAACAAATCATCAAAATCATCCTTACCATTGGGATTATAATATAAATTATTAACATCTATCGTATCAGTTTTATAACCTTGGATTTGTAGATATTCTTTAACATAATCCGGAGCTGTTCCCCAATTACCAGCTATCGCAGGGGCTTTAGAATCAAAGTCTTTTACAACCTTGGGATAATCCACCTCCTCGTCCTCAAAAAAAGTCATAACATTATAGACTGCATTTACTTCGCATGAATCATGAGCCCCATACAATCCTTTCTCTTTTTCATAATAAAATTCTTTCTTCCCATCATCATTTGTACCTGTCATAAATATATACGATATACCAGGAATAACTTTTCCGTACCAAATTTTATCTTTAAATCCATGCTGATTTTCTATATAAAACTTGCCATCATCATATGGATTACTATGTATTAAATCTTCGGGGTCATTTATCATTCTTTCTGTTTCAATTCTATAACTATTCCATCCTTGAGTGTTTCTCTCATATTGGGCGTCAATTTGGCTCTTTGATAACATATTTAATAACGGTATTTGGCTCAATTGAGTATATAAATTATTTATTTCTTCACCCGGTAATTTCACAACATCCTTCATTAAGCAATCCCAGAAATCCTTCCAGGCAACGTTAGCATTTGCTTGTGTGACTTTCATATTTGAGATTAAAGCTGACGTATTATCCTTACTCACAAGCGAATTAAAACCTATGGGTTTAGTAGTCTCTGCCATTAACCCCGCAATCCAGACAAATTGTACAGATTCATTTGCCAGTCCATTTATAAACTTATTTGTTAGATCTTTATCTGATAGTAATTCTTTAGCCATTTCTCCCAAATTACTGGGTAAATTATTATATAAAGAGTCAAACTTTACTAATAATTTATTATCACTTGAAAGTCCTGAAATACTCTCATTAAAAATATCTTTATACCAAAGGCTAGAATATATTATTTCTATATTCATTTCATTTAATAACAAATCATTTACATCTCCATTTATAATGGAATTAATGGCATAATAATCCATATATGTCGCATAATAGTAATACGACATAATCGGATTATCAACCGCAATCCATTTGGACATCTTATAATTATGATCTAATTCTTCTATCCATGATTTAGGAACCAGTTCGCATTTAGATATATCCATATCATCGATTTTTGCCCAATTCCACATCAATTCTTCCATTTGATCCGCAGAATAGTTTCTAAGTTTTGCAAAATATAATGCATTTGAAAACTCTTCTGAATGGTTCATATTGGAAACGATTTTCTCTATGACCTGTGCTTTTCTCGACAATAAATCATTTAAATTCATATTCTTCTTTGCAGCTTCAATGGCCGCTGTATTGCCAGAATTAAGCATATTATAATAAGAATTAATCTGACTATTTATCAACTCCAATTCTTTTACATCTTCATCATCATAAAACTCAGAGTCAATCAAGTATTCCCCATATTCTTCGGACCCTATAATTCCGTTCGCTATCTTTTTCAAATATGAATTGTCTGAAAGCAATAGTTTATTAAGATAAACCTTTGCCACGCCGGGAGAATAGATTCCTCCTTCTTTTTGAGTTTTCATTAAAGCAAAAGTTTCACTTACTGTCTTCCTTATTTCTTTTCCTGCAGACAGATATCCCTTAGTATCCGCGGCGAAACTGTCAAATGCTTTCATTTTTCTTTGAGCAGATTCCATTATTTTGCGCTCTGTATCCGCAATATCTTCATAATGTCTAACCTTGGACGTATACGGATTAGGATCATCTGATTGTAACCATTTGTCCAACTCTTCATCATAGTACCACGGGGGTGAATAGGATCTTTCTTTTATTCTATAATCGCTCGCCATTTCTTCGGCCGCTTGCATTTTTCTCTTTGCTTCTTCAAAATAATACCAGATTTTGGGTCCATCGTAGTCCGTTTGGGTCGCAAGTTTTCTCTTAAGGCTTTTCAAATCATTTTTATCGCTTTTATCTGCAGACAAAATAAGACCAATACAAATAAAATAGTCTCTCAAATTCTCTTTAAGAGCTATGATTGATTGGCCTTTTAATTTTCCTTCTTTGATAATAGAATTAAGTTTGCTTTTTAAAGTTTCAGTGTCAGCAATATCCTGATCTAAAAGAGCAATTGCGCTATTGCATTTAACTATCAGTTGATTATGAAATAAATTATCAGTTTTGTTCATACTATATTCCCCTCGTACATAAAAACAATACAACAATATCCGTTTAAGATTGTTTTGTACCAACCATATTGGAATCCACTTCCTGCATCAATTTCCCATAGGTTTCCCACATCGTTTTGTCAAGAATCAGGTTATCACTAACCAATTTTCGGACAGAATTAACATTCGACACGCAAATATCGATGTTATAATTTGCAGGAATCGTGCTTAAACTATCCGTCTCGGCCAGGGATAAGGAATTTGAAAATACTCCGTTTTCCTCATTTATAACTCCTGAAATTTTGTTAATTAAATCATAATTGATATAAATATCCGGAATGCTGCCTGACATATTAATCCCCCCTATTATCTTTTTCTTTTTCTTTCTCTTTCTTGTTATCAGACTTCTCTTTGTTTTTTATTGTTTCTATAGCTTCTTCCTGAGAAGCTCTGCGGCGATTTAAATCCTTAATATAGGATTCGTATTCATAATCACTGTCTCTGGCGATTTTAAACAGTTGTTCTTTGCTCATTGTGAAAAGTTCAAATTCTTGCGGAGTAAGAATTCCCGATTCAAGAACATCATTCAGCTGTCTTCTTGTCGAATCCAAATCATCCAGCAATTGGTTATTCCACTTTCTGAGCTCACTCTTCATAGTATCAATTTCTTCAAGTGTCCTATCCAAGCGCCTTCTGTTTTCTTCTCGCTCTATTCTTTTTTCTTTTTCGTTTTTAGCATTATCCTCTGGCATTTCTAAACTTTTCCTTTATCTTATTTTTCTGACTAAAAGGAGTATTCCGCCTCCAAGCAGTACTGTTGAACCGCTGACAGCGGTAATAAGTATTGCCAGCTTACTGTGAATAAATCTTACAAAAATGTTACCTGCTATAAGGATGCCTTCGTAACTCTCTATAGCCTCATTTCCGGCTAAGTCAGTTGCAACAACTTTTATTTCCTGTCTCTTGTTTGACTCATCAACATGGAATGTATATATTTCATCCTGTTCCACGCAACTTACTTCAGTACCGTTAACATATACCTTTACCGAATTAAGAATCATGTTATCCTTTACAGAGATACTGAAATCCATTCCGTTTTCATCATAATACTTGTTGGCTTCAAAGTTGACTGCTGCAATAATAGGAGCCGTGGCATCAACGCCAAATTTAACTTCAGCTTCTTTTGTTTGGTTAACATTATTATTCTTGTTTCCGGCTTCGTCCTCGGACACAACGGTCAGAATATAACTTCCATCCTTTGTGAAAAGAGAATCTTCAAATACGTATTTGTACTGCTTCCAATCACCATCATTTTCCACAGCCTCAATTGTATAATCGCTTCCTTCAGCCAAAGTTTTGGGAACACCGTTAATCGTAAGCGTAATTACTACTGAATTGGATTTGATTTTATTAACATTTATCTCTGTTAAATCTAATCCCTTTACTGCCTTAACATACTTGTCATTTATATTTTTCAGATTATCTCCGAGAATATAAATCGATCCGAATCTGTTAACACTGAAAGTAATTTCTTCCGTAGATACGTTTCCTGCCAGGTCTTTTACGCTGACACGCAAAGTATATAAATCATCGTTTTCTTTTACGTTTTCAATATTCTTAAAAGTAAATGTCAGGCCATCTTCAGAAACACTGTATTTATCTGTTATATCAACTCCTCCGTTGATAATACCCGTCAATTCTATCTTGACAGAATCTTTATCAATATTCGTATCCTTAACAGTAATCTTCGGAGCAACTGTTCCGTTATTGGCTGACTTATTCTTAACACCTTCAATTATAATCTCGGGCTTATTCTGGTCTATCGTAAACTTGGGCACATGGATACTGTTTCCGACATTTCCGGCTTTATCTTTTACAGAAACATCAAAAGAGAAATCTCCGTCTTTTTCAAATGAAATCAGAGTTGAATAAGTATTGTCTTTCTTTGTCCAATTGGATAAATAGAACGCCTGTCCGTTTACTCCGGTTATAGATAGTCTTGATGCATCAAAGTTAACTTCCTTTACCGAAATGGTAGCTGTTCTTTTGTTGGCGTAATATCCGTTCCTTCCGTTTCCGTTATCAAATGTTACCGAAACCTCGGGTGTTATTGTGTCGATTACAAACTCCGGTGTAGTTACTGCATCAGATGTATTTCCTGCACGATCAGAACACTGATATGAAAGAATATATCTGTCATCTTTTTCAAATGTGATAGTTGCAGTATATGTGCTGTTATCAGGATTCTTAGTGTCTCTGTTCTCTTTCCATGCAGAAAGGGTTCCCTTGTTTCCTACCGTATTGGAAACCATCGCATTGGCTGAATCCTGATTAAAATTACGTTCCTTAACCACTATTGTAGCGGTTCTTGATGCAGCATAGTAATTGCCGAAATCAGGATCGCCTGTCTGATTTCCGTAAGTAACGGAAATTGTAGGTTTAACCTTATCTATGCTGAACTTAACACTCTTCTCGGAAACATTTCCGGCATTGTCGGTCATTCTGACATAAAGAGTCATATCATCGCTGTTACCGTCTATTACAATGTCTTTTGATACGGAAGTTACAATATTCTTTTCGCTTCCGTTTTTCTTCCAGCTGCCATCACTTAAATATCCGTCATTAATCGATAATGAACCGGATTTATCTGCTGATGAATCATTGGGAGCAGACACTCTCCATTCCACGGATTTTATTCCGGATGATGTATCCGCTACTTTTATTGAGAAAGTTTCGGCTTTATTGTAAAGAGGATTTCCGCTCTTGTCTTTATTACCGCTGTTCGGCACACCTATATCAATGTGATTTTCGGCATTATGATCATTAGGTAAATCTACAATTATTCCTCCAAATGTAACGTATTTATCCGCCTTATTTCCAAGTCTGTCTTCTACATTCGCATAGAGAAATCCTTTGTAAGACTGATTCTTGGAAACTGAAATATTAGCGTTGCCGGGATTTCCTGCGATATCTTTAACAACTTCTGCGGATTTACTTCCATCAGGTCCTTCCCAATAATATTTGATATTCTTAATTCCGCCCGAGCCTTCATCTTTAGCATAAATCTGAATGTCTGTCGCGCTATTGGTAATATAAGTATATTTTTCAGTATTGGCCTGAGTGGATTTCTCAATATTATTAACTACAAATTTAGAGATTTCAGGTATTTTCGAATCCACATCCAGTTTAAACGAATCCTCGATTCTGTTATCCATATCGTTGTATGCAACGACTTTTACTTCGTAAACAGAATCAAAGGAGTCAGGAATAATACCGTTCGCCAGATTAATGGTAATAGTATCTGTAGCTATTTGGCTGCTTGCATCATACTTTTTATCAACCAGTATAATTCCGTTTACTGTAACATTAAGACTCTTTAATCCGTTAATTCTTGATGTTCCACCATTTACGGATTCAGAACTTTTGTTAGCTTTAATTTCAAAATCTACATTTCTGGTATTTGAATAATAATAGTTTTCCTTTCCGAATGTTTCCAATGCATTCTTAGGGGTTATTATCAATTCAGGCTTGTCAACCAATATATTTCCGTAAGTAGTTTCTCTGCCTTCAAGGTCTTTAAGAGTTATAGATGCACTCTTTAATTCTTCATCGCCATAATCAGCCAGAATAAATTTCTCACTTACAGACTGATTGGGCTTATATCCCGGATAATATTTTCTATCTTCCTTTGGTTCTCCGTTTTTTTTGTATGAAAATATTATTTCACTAACACCGGTATCAATATCTGTAGCCTGTACATTTATTTCGATAGTCTTGTCTTTTTTGCTGGAATCTGAAACTATACTTTGCAATTCAGGTGTATGAGATTCTTTTATAACCACTTCACCTATGGGCATTATTATATGTTTTCCGCCTTCAATTTCTCTTTTAACGTAAATATATAATGTTTTGGAATCATTCTCATCATCAAACGTAATGTTCTCTGTGGTTATTCTATATGGATTATAAAAATTGGTATTTGATCCCGGATAATTATTTCGCTGAGTTACTATACCTGTAGTTTCTTCTCCCCAGTTTTGCAAATCTTCCCCGGTCAAATTATTAAAAGAGTATATAATCTCCTCAGTTTTTAAACCATTTTCGTAACGTCCGTTTATTACAGCCTGTTTGGTTACCGTTGTGTCAATGAAAGAATATGTTACTCCGTTTATTTCATGGGTTTGTTCACTAAGAGGAATAATTCCCATTACAGTTCCGTAATAATTTACTAATTCTCTGTATTTTACAGAATATTTTCCCAATTCATAAACATCCGTCATATCCGGATCTGCATTGTCTCTTTCTCTGATTAAGTAGAAATAGCAATCCTTATCAGTCAAAGGAAAATCCCCAACTTTAAACGTAACTGTCTTCGTTCCGTTTGAAGAGTTAATCGAAAGGACTTCCGTATTCGTATCCCTTGCCCAATCCTTTAATTCATCTTTATCAAGAACAGCCGTCGTCCATGCTATAACATCATTCTCTTTATTTCCCGTAATTGTGGCGGTTAATTCATCGGAATAAACAGGGAAAGACATTACTTTGCTGTCCTGTATTTCTTCATCATCCCAAATCATTTCGGGTATTTCATGTTTAATGCTGAAATCAAGCGTTTTGCCGATTTTAATATAATATCCGTTGACCGAATACTCGAGGCTCGCACTGTAGTTTGCGCCTTCTTTGGGAAGATTTTGCAAATCGCTTATATTAATTTGGGTATCATATGTGTATGGATAATTTCCGTTTCGATTCCAGTACCTTCCCGATTTAATACTATTATTTGAAGAATCTAAAATCCTCACCTTATACGGGTTATCTTTATTATAATTATCATTATACTCATAATGGGTTTTATAATATTTTGTTATATTCTTCAAAAGAAACTTTGCGTTTACAGAAGTACTTTCAGCTTTTAAATACAATAAATCCGTAGCATTGCCTTCTTCATCTTGTAAAACGAATGCACCGTCATTATCAACTTCCATTCTTTTTCTTTTATAGGTGATTGTTTCGGTATCAAAAATCTTTTTACCGTCAGCTGTATTTTTATATAAATAAAAATATAT
>CAMYYF010000057.1:0-8538 GCA_947303375.1 uncultured Lachnospiraceae bacterium | reverse complement strand
AAAGGATCAAGCAAAGGATTTTTAATTTTGCCTGCAAGCCAGCTTCCGCCCACTGCTATGAGCAGGTTTATGATAAATGTCTTTGAAAATATTTTTAATGTCGCAAATCTTAAACGGTTATAAACAGCCTTATAAAAGAAAACACCGGCTCCGTTTCCGTAATGAAAACCGTCTCTTTCGATTTTGGCGCTGCGGTCTTTATTTCTGGTTACGGTACCGCCTTTTTGAGCTTTCTGTGCATTTTCAAGCTTAGCCGCAACTCTTTCGGTAGCAAACATTGCATCTTCATAAAAGTCCGCTTTCACATTCCAGATAACAACCACCGTAACGATGCATGCAACGACAAAGAGCGCTGTGAAAATCACAGTTCTTAATACATCGCCCATCATCGAATAATAAACCATACCTCTTATCCATCCGAGGAAAGGAATGAAGAAAGTATGCTTGCTTCCAAAGAATTTAAACGCAGCAAGTCCGACATCCTGCTTTGTTATCGTGGTATAAGCGATGAATGCCACTAAAAGAACTGCGTAAAATCCAATCAGAACGGAACCGATGTTGACAGTTCCCTTTTTCGAATTGCGTGACAGTGTATAAAAGGCAATCTGAACGAGTGTCGAAAACAGCATTGTCAGAATATAAGCAAGTAGAATAATAAATGCGCTCCATACGCTTATATGAAGATTATTAACAAGGTTCGGAATCTGAAATATCATATAAAAACCGACAACAATATTCATTCCGAGACTGTTCATAAGTCTGAACATAAGTACCGACTGCGGCTTCATCGGAGACGCAAACAAAAGCGGAACATCCGCAGGTTTAAACAGTTCACCGCCCTTATTAACTGTAGCTATGGTTAAGGTCACAAAGAAAAGAAACGCTACAACCACGACCATATCAACCATATCATACTTGGTCAGATTTCTCTCGGTAAGAAATACCGACAGTTTTGAGATATGTTCTTCTACTTCTTTTTCATCTATGGTCTGTTCAATTTGTGTTTCCTCGGTCTTGAAACTCTTCTCAATAAGAGGTACTAGTCTGCCGATTAGCAATCCAAAAAGACTGCAGACAAGAGTAATTACTATAAAAAATGCCACCCATGTTTTTAAAAGCTTTTTTAAAGTATTGACTATCGTATGGAAGGCATAGTAAACAAAAAGTCTCATTTTTATGCCTCCTCAGTATTATCCTTTTCTTCAGTTGCTTCTTCAGTCTTTTCTTCAGATACAGCATCTTTATTGATGCCCTCTGTAACCTCAAAGAACAAATCTTCGAGAGATTTGCCCATTCCGTCGATTTCTGCTTTGGTAACGTTTGCTTTTACCTGACCGTTCTGCATAATGACGGTTCTGTCCCAGAGCATGTCCACACTGTCGATAATATGCGTGGAAATAAGCATGGTTTTGCCTGCCTGACGCATTTCTTCTATCATCAGTTTTAATTCTTTTATGGCGTGAGGATCGAGTCCTAAGAGAGGCTCGTCGAGTAAAATAATATCGGGATCGGGTAACAGACCAAGGCAGAGATTCAGCTTCTGCTGCATACCTTTTGACAGTTCGTCACCGAATTTTTTTCTTTTATCATCTAATTCGAATCTTTTAAGGAGCATATCGATTCGCTCCTTGTAATTCGTCAGTTTATAAGCTCTTGCGATAAACTCCATATGTTCCGCTACGGTAAGCGTTGAATATAACGAAGGCATCTCGGGAATGTATCCGAGTACTTTTCTCGCCTCCGAGGTTTTGTTGGGAATTCCGTTTACGGTAATATTTCCCTGATATTTCAAGAAACCGATAATGGACTTCATTATCGTACTTTTTCCCGCACCGTTAGGTCCGAGCAAAACAGTCAGACTACCCGAGTCGAGTGTAAAAGAAACATCATTACAGGCAAGATTTTTGCCATACTTCTTAGTTACATTTTTTACTTCCAGCATTTTGTTTCTCCTTTTCAAGTAAAATATTATTAGTTAACGGAAGTCCGCACTCCGCAGAGTATTATATCATATAATTTTTCGCCGAAAAACAATAATTTAAAAAGAAAACAAGCCGTCTCTTTTGCTTATTTCAATTCGCAAACAACAGCTTGTTTTCTATATACCGCATCATAAATTATTCTTTTATATATCCGTAATCAGTTTTTCAACCAGTTTGGCTCCGGCTAAAAGATTGTCCGTTTTAATGTACTCATCCTTCGTGTGGACGTTTTCCATTCCGCAAGAGAGAACCAGACCCTTAATACCGTTTGCATTAAACTGATGATTGTCCGCTCCGCCCAATGTGGACTTAATATTGCCCGAGAGCTCCAGTTCATTACATGCTTTAACAAATCTTTTTACCAAAGTTTCATTTTTATCAACTTCGTATGCTTTAATATGAACCGTATAATCTGCCTCTATGAGCGCATTATAAGTGTGACTCTCATTCTCAAATACATTCTTTAATTCTTCATACAAAGACAGTGCTTTTTCGTGATTATAACTTCTTATCTCACCGTTAATTACACATTCTTCAGGAACAATATTCTTTGCACTCCCGCCGGCTATTGTTCCAATGTTTAAAGTTGTCTCATCATCAACTCTGCCCTGTTTAATCTTCGCAATTGCCTTTGATGCTATTTCAATTGCATTGACTCCTTCTTCGGGTTCAAATCCGGCATGCGAGGCCTTGCCGATTACTTTTATCCTGTAAGATATCAGAGTCCCGGCTTTGTTGACAGCTTCGCCTACATCTTTGCTTAAATCAAAACAGTACGCTTCTTTAGACTTAATCCTCGAATAATCAAACACGGCCGCACCACGGGTATAGGCTTCCTCCGCAACGGTAAACAGAATTTCCGCACTTCTGTGGTCCTTACCGCTCTCTTTGACTCTTCTTATTCCCTCAAGTATTTCGGTTATTCCCGCAAGGTCATCCGCACCCAAAACAGTGGTTCCATCACTCCTTATAATACCGTCTTCTCCGAGTACAGCTTTCTTCGAATTGCCGGGAATCACTGTATCCATATGAGCTGATAAAAGAATCGGTTCGTGTGCGGAATTCCCTTCAAAATAAGCATAGATATTACCTGCATTACCGCCGATTTTACTTCCCGCATCATCCTCTGAATATACTATGCCAAGTTCTTTTAGTTCATCTTTAATCGCATCGGCCATTTTTCTTTCATTAAAACTTTCCGAATCTATTGCCGTCAGTTTAAGAAAGTTTTCCGTTATTCTGTTTTTGGAATAAACATCACTGCTCATCGTCAAATCTGAATCCTTTCGAGAGTACAAATCCCTTGGCAATCTCTTCGGGCATATCGGGATGTGCGGGATATAAAAGAGCCGTTTTGTTTCTAAGATACGGTTTTCTGTTATAAAATCCCACTCCGCCCGGATGTGTATTAAGGAATATATTCTGCCCTTTCATTTGAGAGCATAAAAGATCGACTACCTTCTGACCGATATGAAGTCCCTGATATTCGGGATCCACTGCCACATTCAGTATAAGTGCCTGATTATTCTTATCCGATACCGCCCTTGCACATCCGACCAAAGCTTTGTCTATGTATGCAAATGCAAAATGTCTGCTGTTATTAAAAGCCTTTTTTGTAGCATTGATATCACGATCGGAACCGCCGAACGCTTTAATTAAAAGAGCATTTATCGCTTCAAAATCAGGATTATCAAACTTTGTATCATATACAATTTCTGTTTTGGAAATATCAATCGAACTCTTTTTCCCTACAGGAAATGAACCCGCAAAAGGAAGATGCTCGATGTCATATTCATAACCCAAAGGCAGATAGAATTCTTCTTTGGGCTGCTTTAAATCATAATCTGCATTATAACCTTCATAAGTAAATGCATTCTTTGATCTCTTAAATCCGAGTTCTTCGTATAATCCAAGATTTGCTTTATCCGATACGACGAATATTTCGTGCCCCTTAAATCTTTTAAGAGCTCTTTTTATAAGTTCGTCTTCAATGCCCAACTCCCGATACTCTTTTTGCACGGAAACTTCCGAAATAAGCGTCCATTCCACATCATCGGATATTGCTCTTAAAAAACCTGCAATACGACTGTCTTTAAGAGCAAATACCGAATATGTGCTGTTGCAAAAAATATCTTTTACATTTTCCACGGTTAGACCATTCTTTTTAGAAACGTTCTTATAAAAATGATACAAATCGTCAATATTTATTTCTTGTAAGTTATCTGTATATTCTGTCATACCTCTGCTCCGGGTATATTCCATCTTGAAGGATTAATAACCGTTTTATATTCTTCGATTGTTTCTCCCTTGGGATGGCGAAGGAATTTCTCATCGGGTGTACGGCTTAAGTTCTTTCTGTCCTGAGGTGCACTCCATAATCCTTCAAAATCAATCTGGTCAACAAATCTTTCGTTGTATGATTTGAATATTCCGGGTTTGGAAGGTACTCTTGAAAAGTCCTTAAAATAAGTATTATTCTTAAACGCCGGAATTTCATACAAATCTCTCGCATAAGCCCAGATATTCTTATGATCAACCATTCTCTTCTGCTGGGGCCCGAGATTCTTGTAATAATACGAATCCCATCTTGCAAGAGTTACGAAAAAGCGGATATCCGAATCGGTTACATAGTCACCGAAAAGGAAACGGCTGTTTTCAAGTCTTTTATCAAGCTTATCCATGGCTGAGAAGAAATCATCATAAGCTTCGTTATATGCCACCAGACTCTGGCAAAATGCCATACGATAATGTGCGTTGTTGATGTTAGGGAAAAGCCAGTCGTTTAATCTGTCAATTTCACCTCTCAAATCCTTGGGATAAATATCAGGTGCATCGGTTGACTGGAATTCTCTGAAATTAACTTCCAGATAATTGGTTAATCTGTGGTAATCATTGTTTACCACTTTTAATGTTTCCTTGTCAACAAGGGCGGGAACGGTTGCTCTTCCCTTATAATCGGGATCTGCCTTAAGATAAGCTTCCGTTAAGAATTTAAGACCCGTTACCGCATCAGTTCTGTTTGGCTGATCGGTAAATCCCCATCCGTATGTATTTGATTCTCCTGTATGGTCCACTATCGAAATGCTTATCGCATCTTCAAGTCCGAGAAGTTCCCTCGTGATTGACGCCCTGTTGGACCAGTGACAGCCTTTAGCCCAGAAAAGATGGTATCTTCCGCTTTCTGCCTTTAAATCACCTTCGTTATCACCAAAAGGTGTCGTGAAGCGATTGGGCTGTCTTATAAAAGCACCTCTTTCGTTAATCTCCGCTTTTATTTCCTGAGGTCTGGGAGGAACATTTCGCTCCGCAGCATCAGCCTTTGCCAATTCATCGCTGTATATTACACTTTCTTTTATATCTTCTTTAATAAAACTTTCACCGCAAGCCATTTTAATTTCTCCTTTTAGTATAAATTTTCAGTATCTAGATTATATAATTGTCCGCACTCTCAAGCATGTTGATATTGCTTAAGAATGTTTTAAGTCTTTCATTGGTCGGATTTTCGAATATTTCCTTAGGAGTTCCGTCGGCAACAATCTTACCGTTTTCCAAAAAAATAATCCTGTTCGCTACAGACTTAACAAAATTCATCTCATGAGTCACCAGAAGAATTGTATTTCCTTCTTTGGCTACTCTTTTGATAGTCAGCAATACTTCGTTAACAAGTTCGGGATCAAGTGCCGATGTCGGCTCATCCATGAGAAGAAGTTCCGGTTCGAGCGCCAGTGCTCTTGCAATGGCAACTCTCTGCTGCTGTCCGCCCGATAAGTGCTTGGGATAATGATACAGTCTGTCAGACATTCCGACTTTTTCTATCTCTTCCAATGCTTTCTTTCTGGCTTCCTCTTTGGATATTTTTTTAACCACCGTCAAACCTTCCATAACGTTTGACAATGCATCTTTGTTTTTAAATAGATTGAACTGTTGGAAGACCATTTCTGTATGCTGTCGTAACTCAAGTTTTTCTTTTTTGTTCTTGGTGGTTAAATTAAATGTTTTATCATTAAACTTGACACTGCCCGCTTCGGGTTTTTCCAGGAGATTAAGACATCTTAAAAGAGTAGATTTGCCTGTTCCCGAAGGTCCGATAATGGCTACTACCTCTCCTTTTTTAATATCCAGATCCACATTGTCGAGTACAACGTTATTACCGAATTTTTTGCTTAGTCCTCTTATTTCTACCAGGTTCATGCCTTCACCTCCTTAGGCTCGGCCGGAATTGAAGTCTTCTTTTCTATCAGAACAAGAATTCTTTCAAGAACGAAAGTTATTACCCAATATATAATCGCTATCGAGCAGTATGCTTCAAAGTATCTGTAGCTCTTGCCTGCCGTAATCTTGGCAGCCGCGGTTATTTCCACAACAGAGCAGGTAAATGCAAGTGATGTGCCCTTAATAAGCGCTATCAGCGAATTGCCGAGAGGAAGAAGCGCAACCGTTATTGCCTGGGGAAGTGTTATCCTTCTTAATACCTGAAGACCTGTCATACCCATGGATTTTGCTGCTTCAATCTGACCTTTATCAACCGACTGAATCGCAGAACGGATAGTCTCCGAATCAAAGGCTGCCTGATTAAGTCCTAAAGCCACCATTGCGAAAACTATGCCCGGAATCGCGTTAATATCATAATTGGTTCCGTGATAGTAATTAAAATATTTAAGCGCAATGGGAATTCCGAAATATGTTATATAAAGCTGAACTATAATAGGCGTTCCTCTCATCAGCGACACAAACCCGATTGAGAGCTGATTCAGAACCGGTACTTTGTTGATTCTGATAACGGCTATAAGAAGTCCTATGCTTAAGCCGATTACAAGTGCAATAAAAGTTAAATACAGTGTAGTCGGCAGATATTTTAATAAATAAGGGATTTGTTTGAATACCAAAACCCCGTCAAATAATTTGGCCATTTTCAATCTCCGTTATTTTAATCGAAAAGCCCGACAAATGAGCCGGGCTTATCATTAAATATACTTTTTATTCATAAGAAGGTGAGTAATCATCTCCGAAATACTTAAGGTTGATTTCTTTGGATTTACCCTCTTCGATTACTTCGCGAAGTGCTTTATTGATATCTTCCACAAGCTGCTTGTTTTCTTCAGTTCTGCTTACAATAAGATAACTGTCCATGCCTTCTCCTACACCGTATCCTGCGAGCGCAATCGCATGAAGATCGTATCCGAATTCAGGCTGGTAGTAACCGAAGTACATAGGCTTATCGATGATAGTAAAATCATACTTACCGGACTGGATATCATTAAGCTGGATGTTAAGATCCTCTTCCGTATAATTAATCTCTATGGGTTTCTCGGGATCTGTATCATTGTAATTCTCAATTAGTGTTGTAACATTAACGGCTGCCTGTCCGACAAACTTAAGACCGCCCAAGTCTTCTACAGAGAGGCTGTCGGGAAGTTCTACGTCTTTGTTTGCTACAACGATATAAGCGTTTGAGAAAATAGGATCTGTGAAGTAATACTTTTCTTCACGCTCGGGATTCTTCGCAAAGTTGTTAACGCCAAGCTGGTATTTATCGGAATCAAGTCCCGCAAAGATTGAAGGGAAATCCGTTACTTCCCAAACAAGTTCGTACTGGGGAAGTTTCTCAAATACCGCTTCAACAAGTTCGATGTTCTGTCCTATTACCTGATCGTCATCACCGTAATATGTGAAGGGTCTGGGTGAAGCACCGGTTACTGCATAGATCTTTCTGACCTCAACTTCGTTTGTTACCTCTGCAACTTCGTTTTCAACGCTTCCGCTCTCGCTGTTTGATGCTGCTTCAACATTGACTGTTGTTGCCTCAATGTTTGTTGTGTTGCTTACTTTACCGCATCCTGTGAGGCTTGCTCCTATAAGCGCTGCCCCTAAAACTGTTGTAATTAATTTATTTATTTTTTTATTTAACATTTCTTTTTTTCTCCTGTTTGATATATTTTTTTAATTCTTTAAATCATTTATATTTAATCAGTACCTTAACGGCACATTCGGTTGTCCTTAAAGTATAAACAACATCGTCCTATGGCTCTTTTTCCTAAAAAAATCTTTCTCATTTCTTTGTTCTCCGTTATGCCTACCTTTTTGGTGGGTTATTCATTGAAGAGAATACTATCACGTCTTATTCTTTTTGAAAAATATATAAAACATTTGACTGGCTATAAGTATTACCTATAGCCAGTCTTTTATATAAAACCCCTTCAATTACACTTTAAATTTCGGGTCCCCTGAAAATTATTCCGTAAGGGTTCCTGATTTCGTCAAGTTTAGAATACTCTTTTTCCTTCTCTTCGATAATATCCGCCAAATTATCACCTTTTTCGGATATATAATCCTCTTCAAATCTTTTAATATTGGCGAAATCATAGCTTTTATAACTGTTTAACTTAAGAAGATGATAGTATATGTAGTCCAGTTTCTTTAAAGTATTAAACAGTAATATATCCGCATCGCTGATTTCATCAGAAAGAAGGTATTTGCTTTTATCCAGTCTTTTGTCAATTTGCTTAAGAGCATCAATAAGATTGGCATTCCACCTGTTTAAATCAGTCTGGAATGT
>CAMYYF010000056.1:0-8596 GCA_947303375.1 uncultured Lachnospiraceae bacterium | reverse complement strand
GGCAAAATGGAGCCTGATATCGAAAAGATAAAAGACATTTGCGAAGCCACAAAAAACATTAACTATTTCGTAAATGTTAAAGACATGAAAGAAAAAATAGAAGAGGCTGACATAGTCATTTCCGCCGCAGGAAGCACGCAGTATGAAATCTGTGCATGCGGAAAGCCTTGTATATGTTTCTCAATGGCAGATAATCAGGTACCGGGCGGAGAGAAGTTCGGAGAGCTTGGTGCATTTATTTATGCGGGAGACGTAAGAAATAATGACGGCTTCTTTTATGATGTATTAAACGCGGTTAAACGCGTATCCGCCGATAATGCTCTGGCAAAAGAAATGAGCAGAAAGGCTTCGGAAATTACTGACGGTCACGGAGCTGAAAGAATAGTGGGAAGATTGGAAAAATTATTTGGGAGATAAGAAATTGGCAAACGATAATTTTGATGTTTTTATCAGTTATTCAAGCAAAAACAAAAATGTTGCGGATGCAATAGTTGCGGAATTTGAATCAAGCGGTATCAAATGCTGGTATGCGCCGAGAGATATTATGCCCGGAGAAGAATGGGTAACGGCCATTACAAAAGCGCTTGAAGACTGCAAACTGCAGGTGCTTATTTATACCGAGGATTCCAACACTTCAAGACAGGTTATGAATGAAGTTGCCATGGCATTCAATGCAGGCAAAACTATTGTTCCTTTCAGATTGTCCGAAGAGAAAATGAGTTCCGAATTCGAATATTATCTGACACGCGTTCACTGGCTTGATGCGATTACACCGCCTTTGCAGGAAAAAATCGAGGACTTAAGGGAATATGTCGATATTATCCTAAGCGGCGTGGACACATCCAATTTGAGCCGTAATGCCGTAAAAAAGCAGAAATCTGAAAAAATCGAACCTAAGAAAAAAAGCAAAAAGAAAGTAATACTTCCCGTAGCTATTATCGGAGCATTATGTGCTGTTTTAGCTTTATTTCTTATTGTTGCAATTGCGATAGTTTCAATTGTCGGAATCGCCGGCAGCGGTAAGAGATATATGAAAAAAGGTCTTGAGGCTTACTATTCCCAATACCAGGGCAGCAGTGACAACGAGGCTGCGAGAGAGTATTTCGAAAAAGCTGCCAAAAAAGGAAAAGCCGATGCATATTATTACCTCGGTATGCTGGATGAGAGAGAATATAACTATCCGTCCGCCAAAGAGAACTATGAAAAAGGCGTTGAAAATGGAAGCGACCTGGCGCGTTTGGAACTTGGTAATCTGTATGAGAATGGAATGGGAGTATATCCGGACCTTGTCAAAGCCATAAGTCTGTACGATGAGGCAATGGCCAACGGATGCCTTGAAGCATATTGTTTTGAAGGAAACTTTTATATAAGCGGATATCTTAATTATGAAGACGGGGCCGAGGATGCTTTTAGATATTTAGAAAAATCCACTGCGAGCAACGTAAAAGAGGTTGCGGGCGATTCATATATTGATCTTGGATATTTATATGAGAATGGCGTTTTCGGAGTTGAGAAAGATACCTCGAAGGCTTTGGAGTGTTATGAAAAAGCAATGAAAGTCAATCCCTTTTATGAGGGAGCATGCTGTTATTATATAGCTGAACTTTATCTGGCAGACGGCGATTTTGTAAATTCGGAAATTTATTACAAAAAGTCTCAGGATTTTTATATGAAAGCGGCCGACAAAGAAAATGTGTATTCCATGATTTCGGCAGGAAACTGTTTTTATTATGGATTCGGCGTAGAAAAAGATTATGAAAAAGCCATGGATTATTACCGCAAAGCTGCTGATTTAAATATTCCGGAGGCTATCTGCGACATAGGACTTTTGTACGAATACGGAAGCGGCAGTGTTAAGCAGGATTATAACAAAGCATATGAGTGGTATAAAAAAGCAGCAGATATGAATTATTCCGAAGCCATGAAGCGTATCGGAGATATGTATCTTTATGGAGAATTCGGGCAGAAAGAGGACGGAACAGACGACTATAATGCAGCCAGGACCTGGTACGAAAAAGCAATTGAAAACGGATGTCTGGACGCATATGTTTCACTGGGCGTGATGTACGAATACGGGTATGGCGCTGACGTCGATTACTACAAGGCTTGTGATCTGTATAAGAAAAGCGCCGAACACGGCAATTCCGATGCTATGTGGCAGCTGGGTGATTTATACGAACAGGGATTTTTGCCTGAAGATGATGACAATACCGCATTGGGATGGTTTTATAAAGCTGCCACATATCAAAATACAGACGCAATGAACAGCATCGGATTGATCTATGAAATGCAGGGTGATTATGAAACTGCTCAAAAGTGGTTTATGGCAGCAGCGGCAAGGAATGATGCCGAGGCTATGAGAAATCTTGGATATCTTTTCTATTACGGTGATTCAGACGGCAATCCTGATTATGAAAGCGCGTATAAATGGCTTAAAAAAGCGATGGAAGCAGGAGATTGGAATGCCAAAACAGTAGTTGCGTATATGTTAATGGACGGTCTCGGTGTCAGCCAAAACCGCGGAGAGGCTAAGGAACTTTTGGAAGAAATTGAAAGCGACGGATATGCTGACAGTGCAGTATATTACGCGCTCGGTGACATATACCATGATGATATAGAAGTTCCCAGAGACAATGCGTTAGCAATTTTATATTATGAAAAGGCCGCAGATATGGGTTATACACCGGCATGCGATAAACTCGGCAAGATGTATTATTACGGTTACGAGGTGGATCAGGATACTTCCAAAGCTTATTATTATTTGCAGAAAGCTGTTGATAATCAGGATGCATCAGCAGAAACTTATAAGTTGATGGGAGATATGTACTTTGTGGGTAACATAGTCACCATGAACCACGAAACCGCCCTGAAGTATTATCTTATTGCTGAACAGAAAGGCTACGAAGATGCTGAGATGTATGGAATTATGGGAAGAATTTATTACTGGGACGCAGATTACTCCAAGAGCGCTTCGTATTTTGAAAAAGCTTCAAATCTGAGCAGTAATCCTGAAGAAATGTACAATTGCGGCTGCGCATATTACACAATGGGAAATTATCAGATGGCTCTTTTATGGTACGGAAAAGCACTTGAGAATGACTTTGAAAGAAGCGATTATCTTAAGCAGGATATAAGAAATATGGTGAATGACGGACTTATAACCGTGGAGGATGCGGAACCCTATCTTAATTAACATAATATTTTTTAAAAATTGTATCTTTTTTAAATTTTTAGTGATATAATAATTCCATAGAACTTCTGAATTTGCAAAAGGGGGTCAAGAAAATGGCTAATATTTTAAAAGTGTTCAAAAAGATTAAGGATTTCGATGATTTCCTTGAAATGACAAAATTAGATGGTATTATAAACAGAAAGAAAAGAGAGCAGGAAGAAGCTGAAGCTGCAAAGAGACGTAATATTATCATTACAATCCTTGCAATCGTAGGTGCAATTGCTGCAGTAGCAGGTATTGCTTATCTTGTTTATCGTTACCTCACACCTGATTATCTTGAAGATTTCGATGATGACTTCGATGATGATTTCGATGATGATTTCTTTGATGACGAAGATGCAATCGAAATTAAGGATGACAAGGAAGAGGAATAATCAGACTTTTCTAAATTAAAGATATATAGAAGTGTATAAAAAGGAACGACATGATTTTTGTGTTGTTCTTTTTTATGTGCAAAAAAAGAGCCAGGCACGCTATGCGAGCCAGGCTCCTAGAATACCATCGCGCAGACCTTCCATTCGCCGTCTTCTTTATAATAATAGAAACGTGCATCGGTAACCACATCACGAGGGCGTACGCCGTAGATTAACATATGTTGCGTATGTTCTATCTCACAGTAAAATGCCTCGCTGCTGTAAGGGATAAACTCAATTATTTTATCCTCTACGCTTTCCGTAGTGTGATTGGGGAAGTATTTAAGATTGCCGCTGTTTGATTTGATTTCACTGACAATCATATTGTTTTTGGTAAATATCTTATCAAGTGCCGAATCGTTAATCTCACGGCATACAACCTGCGCATAAGTATGTACGGCTTCGGTAGCGAAGGCTTTCATTTCTTCTTCGACTTCCTTAGGTGCTGAGACAGGAGTTTCATATACGCCGGTATTGTTGTTCATGGTTGGTGTTATTTCCTGTCCGTAACCGTTTACGACCTTTACGGAAGGCTTCTCATAAAAGCCGGATATCTGATAATACTTCTTAAGCGGAAGCTCGGTAAAGCCTTCAAAATGTTTTTCCTTGTTTAAATCGAGCCTTGTAACATATTCGGGCGATACTTTTATGTCGTTTACATACACTTCGCAGTCTGTGTAAGCCTGGATATTAACGGAAAACTCTGCATCGGAATACATATCAAAACTTTCCACGCGGTAAACCGGAAGATCATATTTACGTTTTTCGTCAGTCTGTATAAGGTTTACCTGACCTACGATATAATTGTCCGCCGTTATATGATAAACAGGGTTTTTATCTGTTGATTCTGTTGCTTCAACATAGGCGATTTCTTTTCCTTCAAGAAGCTTCGAATAATAATTCTCAACATTCTTCCCTGTTTCGAATTCGTTGATTTCAGGTTTGTCGGAAACTGCAGCATAGATTGAATCAAAATCCAGCGGATCGAACATTTCAAAGAAATCATCCATTACATGGTAGGGGAGAGAAGCCTGATATACTTCTTCGTAATCTCCGAGGAAGAAATAGAATTTGTATAATAAAACACCGATAACTGTTAAAAGAATTGCTGCCCAAACGGCAATAAAAATGATAAATCCTTTTTTACTCTTTTTAGCCTTTATCGGAGCTTCGGATTCTTCTTTGGCTTCTTTTATGGCTTCTCTTTTTTCGGCCTGTATTTTTTCCCTGCGTTTTCTTAATTCCTTTTCTTCTTTTCCGTCAAGAGATAAGAAAGCCTTTTCGCTGGCCTTTTTACTGTCTTTTATCTTTTTTTCGAGTGACTTAAAGGAAACGTCCTCTGCCCAGGAAGCATCAGGCGTATCCATATTGCTTAATTTCTTTTTCTCGTTAAACATGTCCCGGTTCATACTTACCTCTTTTCCACGACAAAAGCCGTAGGCATGGCTCTGTTACCGAGAGTACAGCTTGAGACAATTTCTTCGCCGTTATAAACCATGGAAGATGACATACCGCCGTCAAGGTTAGCAGCGTTAACTGCGCCGAATTCTTCCATTACCGTTATCAAATCGCCCATCGTTGCGCCAAGAGAAGAGGGCTGCCTTCCTTCGATTACAAGGAGCAGAACATCGCCGTTTTCTCTCTGTCCGATAGCGGTTCTTGGATTAAGACCGCTGCCCGAACCGGAATATTTGGCGGATTTACCGTTTACAATTAAAGCGGGACCGAATGATACCGCATCTCTTACACCTATTGACTGAGCGTATCCTGCGGTCATTCTGCCGACCACAAGTACGTCATCTTTTGTGAAGCCGTATACATCATAGGATGTGTCGGGATCTCCGAAACGAAGCACGCCTTCCGAGAATACAACGCCTTCAGGCATACCGCCCGAACCAAGGCCGATTTCATCATCATATTTGCCACCGTTTACACCTGCCACGCAGTCATATTTTTCAACAAGTTTCGGAAGTGTAAGACCCGGTGCATCATAATCGTAATAATCAAGAGTCGCAACTTTAACGCGAGAAGGGTCGTATATAACCATCATCTTGCCTTTGTATGTGTCACCGTGTACATCAAACACATCTATACCGTCGCCGTCGGGATCTATTGAAGGATCGCTTACAGGCTCGATGACTTCGCTTTCGATTCCGGACTCCGGGGATGCGGAGGCTTGGGTTTTAACTAAAGCAATATCGGTTATTTCTGTGAATTCCGATGTATTGTTTTTGGATAATATTTCGTCGATTTCTTCTTGGGATAAATATATGTCGGCTAAGACACCGCCCACGCTCGATTCTTTGGCGGAAGCCACGAAAAGATCCCTTACACGCTGGGAAGGACCTTTGTTAACAAAGTAAAAGAAAACATACAGACCAACTAAAATAATCAGGAAGGTTACGCCAAACCAAATAAAGAACCGACCGACAATGCGACCGATTCGGGAAAACACAGAATTCCTCTTCCTACTTTTAGTTGTTTTCATGATTATAAAATACCATATTTTGTATTTCGGAACAATATAATAAACTATTTTTTTTTAATTTGTATAAAAATAATGAAATTTTGTCCACTTTTATTGAATTGGTTTTGAAAAGCAAGTATAATAGGCTTTATTGTGGATAAAACGGGCATTTTCAGACATTTCGGGGACATTTTTAGGGATAAAAAAAGGATATTTTGAATTACAATGAATATTTTGCTCATAGGCGGTTGTGGCAGCCTGATTAACAACTTAATTGTTAAGTTTAAAAAAGAAGGCCACAGAGTATATCTTATCACGGGTGACCGTTATTCAAACGCACCTTATCAGAGAGTATTCGAAAAGTACAATTTTCCGTACGATGCTTCATGTTTAAAGGAAATATTTGAGAGCATTAAAGCCGACGTAACCATTTATCTGGGTGCTTTCGATACCAATTACAAATGGGAGAACGAGGAAGCCGAAGCCGTTGCGTATTCGTCAGGTTTAATGAATATTCTGATGAGTCAGTCGGTTAACGATTCCGGCAGATTTATTTATCTTTCCAGCGAAGAGGTATTCGGTCTCGGTTCCGACAACGATCTTACCGAATACGACGAGAAAAAGAGCGACAATGTCAGGGGTATGGTTCTTGCACAGGCTGAAGAGATGTGCGAGAGTTACAAGACCTATAAAAACATGGATGTCGTTACTCTTCGTATGGACCATCTTTTTACATTCCCCAAAAAGAGAAGCGAAGCAAGAGATATAGTTGCGAAAATGTGTCTTGAGGCTTTGGAGCAGAGTACCATTACTATTAATCCCGAACACAGCTTTTCCCTTCTCTACGAATCCGATGCGGTTCAGTTCATTTATAACGTTGTAAAAGCAAGACATCATAAATACAGTCTTTACAATGTTTCAAGTGCTAAAGAAATCGACGAAAAGACACTTGCGGATATTGTGGCAAGACATATGGATTCGCCAATCGCTATAATTCCCAAAGCTTCCGCTCCTAAAAGATGCATTCTTTCAAGCAAACTGTTTGAAAGTGAATTCGGAAACAATACCATCTGCAATCTCGACAAAGTAATCTTAAAGATTACCACGTTTATGCAGAAAAACAGATATATATTCTTAAACGACCTCGACAAGAAGCCGCCTTTCTACAAAGTATTACTGGACAAGGCAGGCTGGTTCATTCATGCAATCATTCCTTTTATGGAAAATCTGGTTGCATTTATTCCGTTCTTTATGCTTAACAACAGAGCCACAGGTTCGCCTTATTTTGCAAACCTGGACTTCTATCTTTTATACGTGCTTTTGTTTGCAATCGTTTACGGTCAGCAGCAGGCTATCTTTTCAGCCGTTTTAGCCGTAGCCGGATATATCTTCAGACAGATGTACGACCGAAGCGGATTTGAAGTTTTGCTTGATACCAACACTTATGTATGGATAGCTCAGTTATTTATCGTCGGTATGGCTGTCGGATATCTTCGTGACCAGATTAAGAAACTTAAAAAAGAGCATGTCGACGAGAAAGATTTCTTATCACTTCAGCTTCATGATATTCAGGATATCAATACCACAAACGTTCGTGTAAAAGATGCGCTCGAAACACAGATAGTAAATCAGAACGATTCCGTAGGAAAGATTTACAAAATCACATCCACGCTCGACCAGTACAGTCCCGAGGAAGTACTTTTCTATGCGGCTGAAATGGTATCAAATCTTGTTAAGAGTAAGGACGTTTCAATTTACGTTGTATCAAACTCGCAGTTTGCAAGACTTTTCTCCGCTACAAGCGATAAGGCAAGGACATTTGGCAATTCGCTCAGATACGGCGAACTCGGAGAAATGTATGATACGATTAAGAATAAAGAGGTTTACATAAATCGTAAGCTTGATGAAAAATATCCTATGATGGCCAATGCCATTTTTGACGATAATGACAGAATTCAGATTATCGTTATGGTATGGACCATGCCTTGGGAAAACATGACTCTCGGACAGGCCAATCAGCTTGTCGTTATTTCCGCGCTTATTAAAAATGCAATTATCCGTTCGAGCCGTTATCTTGAAGCTCTTGCAGAGAAGAGATATATCGAAGATACGAAGATTCTTTCCAAAGAAGCTTTCATGGATCTTATGAGAGCATATCTTAATGCCGAGAGAGAAGGTCTCGCCGAATGTGTTCTTTTACGAATACTTGTTGCTCCCGAATATTATGTGGAAGCAAGTTACCGACTTGAGAGACTTTTAAGAGAGTCGGACATCATGGGTATACTTGATGACGACTGCATGTATGTTCTTTTATCCAATACGCAGAAAAGCGATTCGCACTATGCGATTGACCGTATTATAAAAAACGGAATTGAATGTGAATATGTGGAGGACGGCGTAGAATGTCTTCGTCAGGAAGAGATTTATTAATCTTTTTACTCATAATTTTAATAAACGCCGTTGTTTCTCTTGTTTATTATCTTT
>CAMYYF010000055.1:0-8630 GCA_947303375.1 uncultured Lachnospiraceae bacterium | reverse complement strand
AGGCCGAAAGAAGAGGTCTTCCGAATCTTCCCACGATGCTTGATGCCGTAGATACGCTCACAACCGAAAAGAGTATAAAACTTTTTGAAAAGTTCTCAATTTTCACCAAAGCGGAGCTTGAGTCAAGAAAAGAGATTCTGTACGAAACCTATTCAAAGACAATCAACATCGAAGCAAACTGCTTAAGAGAAATGATAAAGAGACAGATTATACCTGCAGAAATAGCTTACATGGACGAGCTTGCAAGTGCATACAATAACGGCAGGCAGGCAGGCGTGGAAGTTAAGACTGCAAAGGATATTTTGGAAAAGGTTAACGATTTCTCAAACAAGCTTTCAGAGTCGATTACTTTGCTTGAAAAAGACATCAAAGAAGTTAGAGCTATTAAAGACAACAAGGAAAAAGCTTTTGCATACAGAGACAGAGTAAAGGTACGTATGGAAGAGGCGAGATTCTATTCTGATGAACTTGAAAGAATAACGGATAAGGCATTCTGGCCGATACCGTCATACGGAGATTTGCTTTTTGAAGTCTAGAATATTTTTACTAGTTACTTTTGCTTTATGAAGGAGGATTATATGAACAAACCAATTTTAGTAATCATGGCAGCAGGCATGGGCTCAAGATACGGAGGATTAAAACAAATTGACCCGGTAGACGAACAGGGCCATATTATAATCGATTTCTCACTTTACGATGCAATGCGTGCGGGATTTGAACGTGCCATATTCATTATCAAAAAAGAGAACGAGCAGGCATTCAAGGAAGTTATCGGCGACAGAGTTTCAAAGCATATGGAAGTTAAATTTGTATTCCAGGATTTAAACGATGTTCCCGAAGGCTTTGAGATTCCCGAGGGAAGAGTTAAACCCTGGGGTACCGCACATGCGATTTATTCATGCCGTGACGTCATTGATGCTCCTTTTGCGGTTATCAATGCAGACGACTATTACGGCGTTGAAGCTTTTAAGGTTATTTACGATTATCTTGTATCACATTCCGATGACGAGAAATACAGATATGCAATGGTCGGATACAGACTCGGCAATACTCTCACTGAGTTCGGTTCGGTTGCAAGAGGCGTCTGTGTTACAAGTGAAGACGGATATCTTTTAGGAGTAGACGAGAAGACGAATATTATTAAAACCGAAACCGGTGCTGCTTTCTCGGAAGACGGTGGCGAGACATATACGGAGATTTCTCCCGACACTCCCGTATCAATGAATATGTGGGGATTTTATCCGAGCATCATAAAAGAATTCGGCATTGCACTTGATGATTTCTTTGCAAACAAGGTTGCATTAAATCCTCTTAAGTCAGAATGTTTTATTCCTATCGAAGTAGATAATCTGCTTAAAAAAGACAAAGCAACCGTTAAAGTTCTGTCGTCAAAAGACAAGTGGTTCGGTGTAACTTACAAGGAAGACAAACCCTTCGTACAGGCATCTGTTAAAGCACTTAAAGAAAACGGTGTATATCCTGAAAAACTTTGGGAATAAATATATATTGACTCTTCCCCTGGGGAATCCTTTATGATGGATTTGAAAACAAAACAGAGGGCCTTCGAAAGGAGAAAAACATGTCAATTTTAGTAACAGGAGGCAGCGGTTACATCGGAAGCCATACCGTGCTTGAATTATTAAACGCAGGATATGAAGTCGTTGTAATCGACAACCTTTCAAACTCAAGTAAAAAGAGTCTCGACAGAGTAGCGGAGCTTACGGGCAAAGAAGCGAAATTTTACGAGGCTGACATTCGCGACGAAGAAGCATTAAGAAAGATTTTCGAAAACGAAAAAATCGATTCGTGCATTCACTTCGCAGGACTTAAAGCCGTAGGCGAAAGCGTTGCGAAGCCCTGGCTTTATTACGACAACAATATTCACGGAACACTGACTCTTCTTAAAGTCATGAATGATTTTAATGTGAAGAAGATTGTATTCTCATCATCCGCTACGGTTTACGGTGCACCTGCATTCGTGCCCATCACAGAGGAATGCCCTACAGGCGAAATAACGAACCCCTACGGCATGACAAAGCGTATGCTTGAGATAATCCTTACCGACATGGCTAAAGCCGATCCTGAGTGGACTGTGGTGCTTTTAAGATACTTTAATCCCATAGGCGCGCATGAGTCGGGACGAATCGGTGAAAACCCCAACGGTATTCCAAACAACCTCATGCCTTATATCACACAGGTGGCTGTAGGCAAGAGAGAAGAACTCGGTGTATTCGGTAACGATTACAAGACTCATGACGGTACCGGAGTAAGAGATTATCTTCATGTAGTCGATCTTGCAATCGGACATTTGAAAGCACTTGAAAAGATTGATTCTTTTAAGGGTACTAAAATCTACAATCTCGGAACAGGCAACGGCTACAGCGTACTCGATATTGTAAATACCTTTGAAAAGGTAAACGGAATAAAGATTCCTTATTCCATAAAAGACAGACGCCCGGGAGACATTGACGAATGTTATGCATCACCCGATAAGGCGTATAAGGAACTCGGCTGGAAGGCCACACGCGGTATAGAAGAGATGTGCCGCGACTCGTGGAACTGGCAGAAAAACAATCCAAACGGATACGAAGATTAATATTTTGGTGTCGGGGTACAAAGATGCTCCGACACCTTTTTTTATCCCCTAAAATGCCCTTCAATTGTCTTTTTTGCTGACTCGTGCCGATATTTTACTGCTTCATCAAAATAAATTGACTTATATATAGCGAAGTGGTATTGTTACGATAGGTGGGGATTTTGAAAAAAAGGTGACATTTTTATGAGAAAGAATAAAGGTTTTTCGTTGGTTGAGCTTATTATCGTTATTGCGATAATGGCTATTTTAGTCGGAATCATGGTTCCGGTATTATTACATTTTGTAGAGAAGTCGAATGTATCGAGTGACTTTCAGCTTGCCGATACCATCCGTTCGGCAATTGCATACAGTATCGTAGATGCGAAAGTAAAAGAAGATGATCCGAGTCAGCCCTTCCTTGAATATATGGAAGATCCCACCTCTAATCCCGGCGGATATGAAACAATAAACGGTTTGAACATGATTAAAATCACCGATATAAATGATCCAAGTTGTGTTCTTCTGGACAGCCTGGAGGAATATACCGGATGTTCTCTCGGATCGCTGAAATATCAGATTAAATCCACACATGAAGCTGATACGGAATGCTATGTATGTACAACCAACGGTGTTGTTACGGTTGCTTTGTATCACACAGACAGTACCGGAAGAAAAAAACCTGATACAAACATAGATATAATAGTTAAATAAATATAAAACAAAAATCGGCAGGAATGAATCCTGTCGATTTTCTTTTGCAGAGATTTATTTTTTCGGGAATGAAACATTTTTGTAGAAAGCGTTTCATTCCCGATATTTTTATTTATTCAACGTTTCCGCGGCTTGCAAGAAGTCTCTGAATTCTCTCAGAGGGATCAAGTAAATCGCTTATGGAAGCGTCGTGATTAAGTGTATCAATGATGTAAGCAATGTACTTACTCATATCGCAGTTGATATACCAGTCTCTCTCGAGTAGATCGGGTGTCTGGTAAACAAGGTTTGTTGTAAGTACTCTGTGAATAATTCCTTCTTCGTAAGCTTTGTCGAATTTATCAAGACCGCCTGTGAAGAGACCGAAGGTTGTGAGGATGAAAATCCTTCTGGCTTTTCTCTTCTTTAATTCGGAAGCTACTTCAAGTACCGATTCGCCTGATGAAATCATATCATCGAGTACGAGGATATCTTTGCCTTCAACGTCGGTGCCTAAGAATTCGTGAGCTACGATAGGGTTTCTACCGTCAACTATCTTCGTATAGTCACGGCGTTTGTAGAATGTACCCATATCGATGCCCAATACGTTTGCCATGTAGATTGCACGTCCCATAGCACCTTCATCAGGGCTGACGCACATCATGGATTCCGCATCGAATTTAAGATCGGGAACGTTCTTTACAAGGCCCTTGATAAACTGATATGTAGGCTGTACGGTTTCAAAACCGTTTAAAGGTATAGCGTTTTGAACTCTGGGGTCGTGAGCATCAAATGTGATGATGTTGTCTACGCCCATATTGGTGAGTTCCTGAAGAGCAAATGCACAGTCAAGAGATTCTCTTGCGGTTCTTTTATGCTGTCTGCTCTCGTATAAGAAAGGCATGATAACAGTTATTTTTCTTGCCTTTCCTCCTACGGCGGCGATAAGTCTCTTAAGATCCTGATAATGATCGTCGGGAGACATGTGGTTTATCTGTCCGCGGAGCTTGTAAGTTAAGCTGTAATTACATACGTCTACGAGGAAATAAAGGTCATATCCTCTGATGGATTCATCTATAACACCTTTTGCTTCGCCTGTACCGAATCTCGGTGTTCTGGATTTAAGAATGTAGGATTCTCTTTCGTATCCGTCGAAAGGAAGAGAGTCTCTGTGCTGATGTTCTCTTTCTTTTCTCCATTTAACCAGATAATTGTTGACTTTTTCGCCGAGTTCTCTGCAACTCTCCAAAGGTATCAGTCCCAGCGAGCCTACCGGGATTGAGTTTAAATCGCGAATTTCATCACGTTTCTCGGGCATTGTAAGGTTCCTCACTTTCTTTGTTCAATTCTTTTTTTATAAACACGAATGTCATTTCCCGAGAGATCGTATACATCATAATATGAGTAGATTCTCGAGAAAGTACGCTCGGTATATCTCTGACTGATTTCACTGTAATCGAGATTGGTTGAGATTACTGTGGATTTGTTTCTTAAATGGCGCTCGTTTACGATGGTAAAAAGTTCCTGGCAGACAAACTGGTTTGTAAGTTCCGAACCGAGATCGTCGATAACGAGCAAATCACATGTATAAATATCCTGCATAGGATTATCGTTTGAATATTTATCTTTGCCAAATTTATATGAAGAAATCTTTTCAAAAAGAGATACTGCGGAAAAATAAATTACGGCATATCCTTTCTGAATCAGTGCATTTGCAATGCAGTTTGAAAGATATGATTTTCCAGTGCCTGCAGTTCCTTTAAAAAGGATGTTTCCGTGCTCAAATTCGAAGTTTGTAACAAGGTTTCTGGATGCTTTTTCAGCCTCCATAAAATGTGTCAGTTCTTCGCCTGTATGATATTCATGTGAGATGTTGTCAAAGTTTTCTTCTTTTAGGAGTAGCTTTGCATTTGACTGCTGGTAAGTGCTGTCTAACTTGGCCTGCTTAAAGCAATGGCACATTTCTGTGCCTATATATCCGGTATCCTTACAATCCGGACATATATAAGGCGGGTTAAGGTAGTTAATGGAATAACCCGCACCGGTAAGTAACAGCCCTTTCTTTCTCTTAAGTTCTTCGATTGTTTCCTTAAGAGATTCTGTATCGGCTGACGAGCCTCCCGTGAGAGAGGCCAGACCGGCTTTAATGCTTTCAGAAGCTATTTTATTTTCGAGTTCTCTGTATTCAGGCAGAACTTCGTATATTTCTTTTTTACGTTTTTCAATAAGGCGGTGACGGTCCATCTGACGTCTGTCGTATTCCTGCATTATTGAATCGATTTGTGTATTATTAAGAGACAATGTAGTTTCCCTTTATTTCGTCTTTAATTCGCGTTCCAATGCATCAAAATCGTAGTTGCCGTGTTTGTACTGTCTGTACATATCCGTTGCCGTAGCGGTGGAAGAAACGCTTCTGGCAGGTGCTTTGCATGCGATAGCCTGTTTCTTGGCTACTTCTTTGCTCTGTCTGAATTTTTCTTCTTCTCTTGCCATTTCTTCAACGGTGGTAATGCCTTTGCTCTTCCAGTTTGAAAAGATTCCGCTTGCGTATTTTATGCGGTTTCCCGTGGTTGCCATGGAAGCTTTCTTGCATCCTTCGAGAATAAGCTCAAGATTCATATCGGAAAGCCATGTGTTTATAAAGGAAAGTTCGTCCGATGTGGGAACTCCTTTCTTTCCGAGAGCATTCATTATAGCGGTAACGGAAGGACTGATATTTCTTTCAAAATATTTTGCTTCTGCAGCTTTTTTAATTGAACGCATGGATTTCTTTCCTTCGGTCAGACATTCATCGAATATTTTGTCGATGTCCGATGTTGAAAAAGTCAAATCCTTATATAAATGAGCGAGAGTCTGCAGATCGGTCGCTGATAAAGTTCTCTCAAGATATGTTTCGGCGATATTCTTTATGGAAGCCCAGGTTGAATCTTTGGACATTTCCACAAAATCCGAAGCCGTAAATTTTGTCTCGGGTAATTCATTCTCTGAAGAAGAAGCGGCAGTGTTTGCGTCATTGCCGGGCAATACGGAAAACATATGCACGTTGTTTCTCGGATTTACCAGATCCTCGTCTACTTTATGAAGCTCAATTCCTGTTACGGTACCTGCTGCGTCAAACTCCAGCGAAAGTACCTGCTTCTGCTCCCAGTATTTCAAAGATCTGATCACGTCTTTTTCAGTATGGTTGAATTCGTCAGCGATATTTGATATGTCAAATGGTTTATGATTTGTAATGTGTCGGATAAGATACAGATAAACTTTCAGCTGCGCATCATTGGCATCCTTAAGCATATAATCGATAAATACATTAGATATCAAAGTGACACCCGGATCGCATTCTTCCGCGTATAACTTTATGATACTCATTTTTCAAATCCCCCTAAGCCGTAAGCTAAATCAAGCAAGGGTAATTATATGATGAATTTCATAAAATGTAAAGCGTTAAATATCTGTCAAATGCCCTATTTATAAGGGTTTCAGCGATTGTTGACAATGTTGAAAACTTCGTGTGCGGAAGTTTACATAAAAGGTTAAAAATCTGTTATAAGCGATTAAATTAGGGTATTCAAAAATTATTATGTAAATAAAAATATCCACATTCTTTTAAGGAACTTTTTTCCTCAAAAAATGTGGATAGTGTTGATAACTAACTTCCAAGCAGGTTTTCTCCGATTTTTAGTACATCTCCGGCCCCCATGGTTATCAACATGTCCTCGGGGATACAATTTTGTAACAAAAAATCTTCAATATCTGAAAAACTTTTAAAATGCCAGCATTTTTTGCCGAGATTCTCGATTTTTTGTCTTAAATCTTCGGATGAAATGCCAAGATTGTCATTTTCTCTCGCAGCATATATATCTGTAAGAACTACATTGTCGGATAAAGCAAGTGCCTCTGCAAATTCATCCATGAATGCTTTTGTTCTTGAATAGGTATGAGGCTGGAATACTACCCACATATTTTTATGAGGGTAAGTTGATGCTGCCTGAAGGGTAGCTTTAATTTCCGTAGGATGATGTGCATAGTCATCGAAGATGTTTACACCCTTGAGGCTTCCTTTATATTCAAAACGTCTTTTTGCACCTTCAAAGTTGAAAAGTGCCTTCGCAGAAGTGGTTAAATCCAGATTTAATATATCGGCTAAAGCCAGTGCTGCAACGGCATTGAGCACATTGTGTTCACCGGGTACTCTCAAAGTCACTTCAATCTTGTTTCCGGACGGAGTATTGAAGTTAAATACCGAATATCCTTCCTTTGAGATGTGTAAATCACTGAAATAGTAGTCGCCCTCGTTTCCTTTTGCAAATGTAACAACCTTGCAGGTGAGAGAATCTGTTATCTCTTTGTAATCTTTTATACCTGCATTTATAAGAAGCACACCATCAGCGGGGAGAAGTTCTCCGAAGCGCTTAAAAGATGTTCTGATTTCATTTAAATCCTTAAAGAAATCCAGATGGTCTTCTTCTATATTTAAAATCACACCGTATTTAGGGAAAAGTGAGAGAAAGCTGTTGGTATATTCGCAGGCTTCGGTTAGAAAATATCCGCTTTCTCCGATTCTTATGTTTCCGTTAATGCTCGGAAGGATTCCGCCTATGGAAAGGGTGGGATCTAGATCGGAGGCCATAAGTATTTCGCCTGCCATGGAAGATGTGGTTGTTTTTCCGTGCGTTCCGCTTATGGCAACGCTGGATGAGTAGTTTTTCATTAAGAGGCCTAAGAATTCGGCTCTGCTCATCATCGGAAGGGAGAGTTCCTTACATCGTATAAATTCGGGATTGTCTGCATGGATTGCTGCGGTATAAACGACGAGGTCTATGTCTTCGGTTATGTTTGAAGCACGCTGGCCTATGTTGATTAAAGCGCCTTCTTCGGCCAACTGGTCAGTCAGCTCGCTGGGTGCTCTGTCGGATCCGGATACTTTGAATCCTCTGGATAAAAGAATCTTTGCAAGACCGCTCATGCTGATACCGCCGATGCCCATAAAATAGACATGCTGCGATTTGTTAAAATCGATTTCCATATAATCTCCCTGATTTTTTCTTTCCATATAAATAAATCAACTTAATTATAATGACACAACGCTCAAAATAAAAGTCTCAAACCGCCTTTTGTGAAATAATGAGACAAATAAACATCATAAAAAACGCCAATTTTGTGAAAGTGCACAAAACCCTAAAATATAATTGGGCAAAATATAGAATATTGACGAAAAAAGGTTTGGCTGATTAACATAAATCGTTTTTGCGTTAGTACAAAATGGACAAACGGCATGGTATAATATCTTTATTGTTGGGGGACAATATTTTTAGATGCTTGAGAGGTGATCACATGATTAAAAAAGAGATGATTGCAATGTTACTCG
>CAMYYF010000054.1:0-8746 GCA_947303375.1 uncultured Lachnospiraceae bacterium | reverse complement strand
GAAGCAGAACTGTTAATAAAAAAAGAACCGTTCGCAGAAATCGATTTTGCCATGCTTGATCTTCAGAGAAAGAACCGTCAGGGAGCCGGAGAGGTAATATATGGAGCAGGAAAAACTCCCGAGCAGATCAAGTCCATAGTCGAGACCTTAAAAGAGCACTCGGATGACGGAATTTTAATCACAAAACTGAGTAAAGACAAAGAAAATGCTTTAAAAAAGATGTTAAATGCAGATTTAACTTTCTATGAGAAAGCCCAAATTGCAATAGTCGGCGAAAAAAGAGCTGTTGATGGGCTCGGAAAAGTCGTAATTGTGACCGGAGGGACGAGTGATATACCCGTTGCGGAGGAAGCAGCCGTTACGGCGGAGTTTTTTGGCAACGAAGTTGAGAGAATTTACGATGTAGGAGTGGCAGGATTACACAGACTCTTATCCAAAATGGATTCGCTCATGAGCGCTTCGGTTATCATTGCAATCGCCGGAATGGAAGGTGCGCTTGCAAGTGTTGTCGGAGGTCTTGTGGATTGTCCCGTGATAGCTGTTCCGACCAGTGTGGGTTACGGAGCATCATTTGAAGGCCTTTCGGCACTTTTATCGATGTTAAACTCCTGTGCATCGGGCGTAACCGTCGTAAATATCGATAACGGCTATGGTGCAGGCTACTATGCAAGCCTTATAAATCATATGAATAAGCGATAATAAAATTATGTAAACCAAAATGTCGGTGCCCGGCTCACGCAGTGTGCCCGGCTCCGCTACCAAGAAGGGAAAATCAACATGAAGACTTTGTATTTGGAATGTTCAATGGGTGCTGCGGGCGATATGCTCTCGGCTGCTTTATATGAATTGCTTGATGACAAAGAAGGTTTTATCAACAAAATAAGTAACGCGGGAATACCGAAAGTAACGGTAAATGCAGAACCCATGACCAAGTGCGGTATTCTCGGAACGCATATGAATGTCCTTGTAGACGGTGTAAGCGAGGGAGAAGAGCATCATCACGAGCACGAACATCATCATGATCATGAACATGAACATGAGCATGAACACGAGCATGACCATCATCACGAGCACCATCATTCAAGCCTTAAAGATATAGAAGCCATAATAGACGCTTTAAACATACCTGAAAACGTTAAAACAGACGCAAAAAATGTATATGCCATGATAGCCGAGGCTGAAAGCAACGCGCACGGAAAGCCCGTAACCGAGATTCATTTCCACGAAGTCGGAACAATGGATGCAATTGCCGACATTACCATGGTCTGCATGCTGATGAATGAGTTAAAGGCTGATAAAATCATTGCTTCGGAAATTCATGTCGGAAGTGGTCATGTTCACTGCGCACACGGAATTCTTCCGGTTCCCGCACCCGCGACAGCTTTTATTTTACGAGGTATTCCTTTTACCTCGGGCCATATCAAAGGTGAACTCTGCACGCCCACAGGCGCCGCACTCATTAAATATTTCGCATCATCATTCGGCGAAATGCCTGTAATGACCGTGGATAAAATCGGTTACGGAATGGGTAAGAAAGATTTCGAGCAGGCAAACTGCGTCAGAGCATTCCTTGGAAGCACGAATGAAAAAGCATCTGAGATAACCGAACTTTCCTGCAATATCGATGATATGACGGGCGAGAAAATCGGCTTTGCAATGGAAAAACTCTTTGAAGCAGGCGCTCTCGAGGTTTACACGGTTCCCTTAGGAATGAAAAAATCGCGCCCCGGAATACTTCTTTCGGTAATGTGCAATGAAGCTAAAAAAGACGAAATGGTTTCGCTTATTTTCAAACACACAACCACGCTCGGCATAAGGGAAAATGTCAGCAAAAGATACACTCTTAAAAGAGAAATCATTAAAAAAGAAACGCCTTTCGGAGAGATAAGAATTAAGAAATCCGAGGGCTTCGGAATTGTCAGAGAAAAGTACGAATACGAGGATCTTGCACGCATAGCAAACGAGAAAAATATTTCAATTGATGATATTATAAAAGAGTTGGATAAATAATCCTTGATTAAATCAAAGGGGAACCGCATGAAAAAGAAGACCATAATAATACTTGCAGGTATATTAATTGTTTTGATTCTGGCATTTGTCGGATGGCTTTTATATTATTTCCCATACAATGTACCGATAAGGGGAAAGCGTATGTATGAAATAGCGCATAGTAATGCAAAAATCGACAGATATTACTTCTGCGACTATGGATTTTTCCCTTATCAGTTACCTGATAATGCCAAATCGGTGAAGTTTTATGGTTTTTCCGGCATGATGCAAGCGAGAGCGTTTTTTACACTTTCTTTTAAAACCGATGATGAATATTTTAAAAACGAAGTCGCTCGTTACGAAAGTTACAACGTTTATTTGTACAGTGAAAAAATTGAAAATCAATGGTGCGTGATAGAGAAAGACTACACAGGGGAAGTGAAGACCTGTAAAGAGCTTAAAGAAACATATTCCGCTTCCGATTTCGGGACTGAAATTAGAGTACCTGATATTTCCGAAAAAGAGTATCCCGATACCTGTATATACGTGGTGGACGAAAACTGCTATATAGCATATTCTTCGGCGAGCGGAAGAATAGTTTACCATATGGACACCGAACCTATTAAGAACTGGTAAGGTTAACTTTTGAATGGAGTAAAAATGAAAAGAAAATCAGTTGCTCCGATATATTCGATGTGCGTGCAGCCCTCTTTTATAATCGGGACCAAAAATGAAGACGGTACGGATAATTTTGCACCTATTACGTGGGTCAGCGTAACTCATGAAGAAGGTGACGGATACCTGCTTGTTATAAGTATGTTCGGAAGTAAAAGAACGAAGCAGAATGTGATAAGAACAGGCATTTTCAGTGCAAATCTTGTGAGCACGGATATGCTTCCTCTTATGGATTATTTTGGCTCAAAGCATGCTAAAGACGGAAAGAAAAACGATATGGAATATGGTGTGAGCAGAGGAGCCGTTTTGGATGTTCCGACACTTGATGAAAGCCCGTGGGTATATGAATGCGAGGTTGCAAGAAGTGTGGAAACCGGTGATTCAACCACATTTTTCTGCCACATAAAAAACATCCAGATGGATGAAAGGCTTTCACCCAAGGATACATTCGATATAGACCTGACTGTACTTGACCCCGTAATTTACTCGGGGAAGTATCACAGCCTTGGCAAAATGCTTGGTGAGATTGGTGATTTTCATAAAGCTGATTAAATTTAAAAAGCCCCTTTGCAGGGGCTTTTTGAATTCTGCAAAACAAATTATTTCTTAGCCTTAATCCCTGCTGCGATTCCGAATGCGAGATAAAAGACACATGTTAAAATCACGAAGATTAAAACAAAGTAATTGATTTCCTCGCTCCATTTAAAGAGAACTGCAGAGCCTGAAAGGATAAGCATTATAAGCGGATAAACGAACGAAAAGCTCGTCACGCCGTTCTTATAAAACTTAAGCAGCATAATTCCGAATACCGGAATTAAGATGAATGCTGCGGCAAATTCCGCAATATAAAAGAGATAAAACTGCGGAGCTCTTAGCTTAAGTGCTATATAGCACACAGGCACGGTCATCGAAAACAGTGTAAGGTAAATAACCGATACTATCGAAGGAAACGCACTTTTTTTATCTTCGATACATTTTTCGACACATCTTACTACCATGGTTGCGATTAAAAATCCGTATGCGACGAATTGCATGGGAGCCAGTGTAAAACCTGTATGCATCATTCCGCCGTATAAAAGAGCCATTGCGGCGATTACGATTGCCTTGTAATTGTTTTCAAAATCATACTGTTCCTTTGAAAAGAGTTTTCCAAGCATTCCGATTAACGGTTTTATCGCAAGGATTGTTCCGACGATAAGGCTTATTACTGTCACGCCGTAAGCTGCGTAATTAAAATAACTTCCCGACTTAAGTGCATATACGCCGCCCTGATTGAAACTGAAAATAACAGCCATCAGACGTTCGGCAAAGAGTATTACAAAATAAAGTACCAGACCGATAATCTTAAATTTGTTTCCAAGCATTCCTTTTTTCATTTCCAAAACCTCTTTTCGATTACAATCGGTTATTAAAATAAAGCGGACATGATGCCCGCCTTAATCGTTATATCATTAGAAATTAATTACCTCGGGAGCAGCTGTAAATGATGAGAATGTTGCGGTTGCGTTCTTAAAATATAATACTTCCGTATTGTCATCATCTTCTGAGTACATTCCGCGAAGCTCGGGATAATCATCAAGCATTGCTTTCTTTACTTCCTTGCGTTCATCCCTTACAAGTTCGCCTGCAACACGAAGCCATGTGCCTTCGGCAAAGCAGCAGATTTCAGCTTTGGGATTGGCCTGAATCTGTTTGGATACATCTTTGCTCTTGCCTGTCTGGATGTAAAGCTTGTCTTCAAAAAGAAGAATTGTTCCGAAAGGTCTTACTCTGGGCTGATCGCCGTCAACTGTTGCAAGATAGTAAGTTCCGCATTTTTTGATAAAATCATAAACTTTTTTCATAATAAAACCTCCGTATAAAATTATTATTTATTCCTGAACTTTCCATGGATTACCGGGATCGGAATCCGTGGGATCCCAGTTTCGTCTCGGGTCGTTACCGTCGATTCTGATGGGTTCCGGTTTTCCTAAAGGTCCGGGGTTATCCGGATCATCATAGATTTCAATCTGCGTGCCGGCTTCACAGTTCTCGTATATCCACTGTGCGTCTTCGCAGCAAAGTCTGATACAGCCGTGCGAACAAACTGTTCCGAGTTTGTTGTATTCGCCCCAGAGCAGTGTGTCGGGATAACGCTTGTAGTACATTACCGAATGGAACCATATATGGCCTGTGATTCTTCTTGCATACTGGCCTACGGTTCCTTCTTCAAACTGCAGCCATCTTGCCTGCTGGCCTAATGAAAATGTGCCAAGAGGAGTAGCATTTCCGCTTGAACAAACCATTGCTTTGTAAGGCACTGTATAGTTGCCTGCTTCATCCTTTGAATAGATTGTAATACAGCAGGCTCTGCGGTTTATTTTGATATAATATGTTGCTGCTCCGGTAATTGCCTTAGGCGGTGCGGTAGCATTTACAACCTGACCTTCAAAAGCCATACGGCCTTCTTTTTTGCCGTATTTTTTGTAATGGTTGTAAAGCATGTTTTCGTTGGTTCCGAAAACAGCCACTACATCAGGATAAGCTGCGGCATAAAATGTCGGGTCAAAAAGAGTTTTATCCTTCATGACCTTAACAGTACCTACAGTCTCTTCGCTACATGTGCAAGAACGTCCTTCGGCTCTTCCGTAAGTGACGTAGTGAGACCAGAGATCCTTTTCGTTATAGCCGAACGCAGCCTTTAAATCAGCGTATGTATCCGCATAGTAAATCGGATCAAATATTGTGCCGTCAGGCATGTTTAAAGGTGCAGCTTTAACCTTAATGTTTAAAGAACCCAAACAAACGACTGCCAATAAAAATAACACCAGCAGCCTTAACACTTTCATAGTCTTCATATCCAATTCCTCTTCCACGTAAATGTAAATAGAATTTTATCACAATTACTTTAAGTTTACAATTAAGTTTACTTATATAAGATAGACTGAAAAAGCAGTTTATGATATCATAAAAGCGCTTGTTTTAAACTAGGAAAAAATGAAAAAAGGGATATAAATAATGGCTGATATCGAAAAAAGACCGATACTTAAAAACAGAGTTTATCTCTATTTAACCGAATTCTTTGCAGGAATGTCGGTAATGGCGGTAGAACTTGGCGCGAGCAGACTGCTTGCACCGTATTTTTCATCGTCACAGATAGTGTGGACGATTATCATCGGAACCATCATGATTGCGATGGCACTCGGCAATATTTACGGCGGAAGAACTGCAGATAAAAATCCTAACCCCGACAGACTTTATGCGAGAATAATCATCGCATCAATCTGGATTGCGTTAATCCCCGTGCTCGGCAAATATGTGATAGTGCTCATCTCGGGCCTTCTTATCTTTGCGGTAAACAACAATTTCCTTATCATCGCAGGCTTTGTTGCATGTATGGTAATCTTTGTATTTCCGCTTTTCTTACTCGGAACGGTTACGCCTTCCCTCGTAAAATACACGGTCGACAATCTTGACGACAACGGAAAACTCGTCGGAAACTTAAATGCAGCCAACACCATCGGAAGCATCATCGGTACATTTGTACCGACCTTCATCAGTATCCCTGCGGTAGGAACTTCGATAACGTTTTTGATCTTCGCAGGTATACTTATGATTCTTTCGGCGGTTTATTTTATCACTTCAAAAATCAGCATGAAAAAAATCAAACGCCTTCCCGTCGGAATGGTAATTTTCGCACTTTGCTGCGCATTCGGATGGAAGAGTAATTTCGCTTTCTGGCAGGGCAATCTTTTATACGAAGGCGAGTCTATTTACAACTATCTTCAGGTCTATGACGACGACAGAGCAATTTATTTTTCGACTAACGTGCTCTTCGGAATTCAGTCCGTATACTTAAAAGAAAAAGGCCTCACGGGCTACTATTACGACTTTGCGATGGCGGCTCCTTTTATGAGCGGTGTCAATGAAAAAGATTCGCTGGATATCCTGATTTTAGGCAACGGAACAGGCACTTTTGCGACACAGTGCGAAAGATATTTTGACAAGGACCTTAACATCACGGGCGTTGAAATCGACGAGAAAATCACGCAGCTTGCAAAAGAATATTTCGAGCTTCCCGAAGACATCGAAGTCATCACATACGACGGCAGAGCGTATTTAAATGCAATAGATAAAAAGTACGACGTAATCATGGTGGATGCGTATCAGGACATCACGATTCCTTTTCAGATGTCGTCAATCGAATTCTTTACGCTCGTAAAAGATCACTTAAAAGACGACGGCGTAATGGTTGTAAACATGAACATGAAAAGTAATGCCGAGGGCGGCATAAACGATTACCTTTCGGATACCATCTGTCAGGTGTTTTCAGAAAGCTATTATGCCGATACGTCTGCACTCGGAAACCGCGAATTCTTCGCTTCCAATAATCCCGAAATGCTTGATGTTTTTGCAAAGAATATCGCGATGGAAGAGGATGCGGATTTATCTTTTATGATGGAACAAGTTTCCGACCGACTCACCGACTATGAGGCAGGCGACCTTGTGATGACCGATGACAAAGCACCGGTGGAACTTTTGGGCATGAAGGTTATCGACGAAATTATCCAGACGGAAATGGCTTATTACAAAGGAGTTTTCAAAGAGGGCGGAATCAAAGCCGTAATTGAAAATCTGTAAAATGACGCACGAAGAAAAGTTTATCAAAATGACAACAGAGCCCATACCGAAATTAGTCGGACGCCTCGCCGTACCGACTATTTTAAGTATGCTTGTCACATCCTTTTACAACATGGTTGACACATACTTTGTGGGCAAAATAAATACATCCGCATCGGGCGCCGTTGGTATTGTTTTTTCGCTGATGGCAATCATTCAGGCGTTCGGTTTTATGTTCGGACACGGCTCGGGCAATTTCCTGGCAAGGAAACTCGGCGAACAGAAGGAAGAAGAGGCTGAAGTAATCGCCAACGCAGGCTTTGCTTTTGCATTTACGTTCGGCATTATCTTAGCGGTTGTCGGCCTTTTAAATCTTGACAGACTCGCGTATCTTTTAGGGTCGACCGATACCATCCTTCCGTATGCGCGTTCCTATATGGGACCGATTCTAATCGGTGCTCCGTGGATGATGGCATCCATAGTTTTAAACAACGAAATCAGATATCAGGGCAACGCCAAAACCGCGATGTTCGGTATTATGGCGGGCGCGGTAATAAATATCGGGCTCGATCCGCTTTTAATGTTTACATTCAAACTCGGCATTATGGGCGCTGCAATCGCAACGATTTCGGGCCAGCTCATAAGCTTTATCATCCTTCTTCTTACCACGAGAAGAGCGGGCAATATAAAAATCACTCTTAAAAGAAATCCGTTCGCATTCAGGTATCTCTGGGAGATTATATCCGGCGGACTTCCTTCGCTTTTCAGACAGGGACTCGCCAGTATATCGGGCATCCTTTTAAATGTTGTTGCCAAAAGAGTCGCAGGCCCCGAGTTTGCCGATGCAACCATTGCAGGCATGGCTATAGTCGGCAAAATCAGCATGTCGTTAAACTCCACCGTTATCGGTTTCGGTCAGGGCTTTCAGCCCGTGTGCAGCTTTAATTTCGGTGCGGCTAAGTACAAACGTGTAAAAGAAGCATTCCTTTTCTCCGTCAAAGTCTGCGCGGGCCTTATGGTTGTTGTAGGCGCCGCCTGTTTCGTCTTCGCTCCGCAGATAGTCGAACTTTTCAGAAAAGGCGATGCAATGGTAGTCGAGGTCGGCGCTTTCGCATTAAGAGCGCAGTGTGTAACATATGTTTTCGGTGTATGGATTATCCTTACAAACATGCTTTTGCAGGCATCGGGCAGAGCGTTCGGCGCGACCGTTATTTCATCCTGCCGTTCGGGACTCTGTTTCATCCCGGTGATACTTGTTCTTCCGCTTTTCCTTGGAATTACGGGTGTTCAGATATCGCAGGCTGTAGCGGATATGATAGCGTTTTTCATATCACTCGGCGGCGGACTCTACTTCTTAAGAAAATTAGACCAAAGCGAAGGCTCGGTAATTAAATAATTCGAAAAATAGGGGGGATGATATGAATATTAAGTGCAATTACTGCGGTTCCGAATTCGATGAAACTCTCGAAAAGTGCCCAAATTG
>CAMYYF010000053.1:0-8862 GCA_947303375.1 uncultured Lachnospiraceae bacterium | reverse complement strand
GCAATTGTAATAGAAAAAGAAGGCTGTGGCGGACAGATGGCACAGACCTATGAAGTGGATAATTATCCGGCATTACCCGGCATTTCCGGGTTCGAACTTGGCACGAAGATGAAAGAGCATGCCATGAGTCTCGGCGCCGAGATTATATATGATGAAATCAAAAGCATCGAGCGTAAGGACGATTGCTTTGTCTTACAGTATGATACCGGCGGAACGGCCGAAACAAAAGGTATCATTATTGCATCGGGCGCTACACATTCAAAACTTAATGTTCCCGGCGAAGACAAACTCGCAGGATGCGGCGTATCCTACTGTGCGACCTGCGACGGCGCATTTTTCTCTAAAAAAGACGTAGCGGTTGTAGGCGGTGGCGACGTGGCAATCGAAGATGCAATCTTCCTCTCAAGAATTGCCAAATCAGTTACTCTTATTCACAGAAGAGGCGAACTTCGCGGTGCGGCATCCCTTCAGGAAAGCCTTAAAAAATGTGATAACGTAAATATCCTCTGGGATACCGTGGTTGAGAGCATAAACGGCGACAACAAGGTAGAATCGCTTTCGCTTCGTAACGTAAAAGACGACGAAGACTTTTCGCTCCTTGTAAACGGCGTATTTATCGCAGTCGGTATTACTCCCGTAAAGAACGAAATTGACGGTCTTTTATGCAATGCGGGCGGATACATTATTGCCGACGAGGACTGCAGAACCAATATCAAGGGCGTTTATGCGGCTGGCGATGTCAGAGCCAAGAGACTTCGCCAGATTGTAACTGCTGTTGCGGACGGTGCCAATGCGGTTACAAGTTTTACGGAAGACTTCCGTTAACAAAATGTTCAAACTTATATACATTGAATAAGCATAATATTTTTGGTATAATATATCCGTAGTCAAAACTACAAATACTTGTATCGGAGGGTGGCTATATGAACATTATTATTATTGGAAAAAATATTGATGTTACACCGGGTTTACGCGAGGCTGTAGAGGAGAAGATAGGAAAACTTGAGAAGTATTTTACTCCCGACACAGAAGTACATGTTACATTGAGTGTTGAAAAAGACCGTCAGAAGATCGAAGTTACTATCCCCGTTAAGGGAAGCATCATCAGATCAGAGCAGGTTTCCAACGACCTTTATGTATCAATTGATTTAGTAGAGGAGATTATTGAAAGACAGCTTAAAAAATATAAGAGCAAACTTGTAAATTATAAGCAGAACAGTGATAATTTCAAACAGGATTACATTGAGAAGGATTTCGCAGATGATGACGAAATCAAGATTATCAGATCAAAGAAATTTGATATGAAGCCGATGTATCCCGAAGATGCATGTGTTCAGATGGAACTTTTGGGACACAACTTCTTCGTATTCCAGAATGCAGAGACAGATCAGGTTTGTGTAGTTTACAAACGTAAAGGCAACACATACGGAATGATCGAACCCGAAGCATAAAATTAACTTAATACCACGAAGGCCTGCATCAAATCGGTGCAGGCCTTTTTTATGAGATAAACGTAAACAACCACTCAAAAATTTTTTTAAAATTTGTCACCTTTTCGCTTCGCCAGACGTATTTATAGTGAAAAGGTCATTCGCGAATACCTTTATACATACAAAAGGAGTTCATAAATGAAAAGCAAAGATGTTGATTTGGAATCAGTCATCGACAGATACAGCGATATGCTTTATAAAATCTGTTTTCTGATTCTGAAAAACGAACAGGATACAAAGGATGTGCTACAGGAGACTTTTCTGATTTATTATACAAAGCAACCTGAGTTTGAGAGTGAAGAGCACAAAAAAGCATGGCTCATAAAAGTGTCTCAAAATAAATGTAAAGAATTTTTAAGATTTCACAAAAGACATGCAGCAATACCTTTGGAAGATATGGAAGAGACTTTAGTCATCACGGACGGTTTAAGCGGAAACGACAAGGAAATCTTATCACTTGTCTGGGATCTGGACTACAAACTTAAGTCCGTAGTTATTCTCTTTTATATCGAAGGCTACACCGTAAAAGAAGTGGCAGAAATCCTTAAGACCACACCTTCCGCGGTGAAGAAAAGATTACAGCGCGCCAGAGAAAAGCTCAGCGTAAAGTACAAAGGAGAGGTTGTTTATGGAAAATAAGATAAATAAAGATCTGATTTCCAATATCGAAATCAGTGACGACATGAAAAGATCTATATACAGAAACTGCATTAAGGGCAGAAGAACCGCAGATTTCAGATTTAAGTATGCAACAGTTCTTACCGCGCTTATCATTGTCGCAGTTTTCGGAGTCTTCAGTATCGGCGCCAGTGCAGCTATTTTAGGATTCAGGGCAAGACTTGCGAATATGGATGAAGAAGAATATCAGGGTTATCAGACCGAAGTTGACAACGATGTATTTATCAGCACCGACGAAGGATTTTCAAGAAGCCTGACCGATTCGGAGATTTTAAGATCCATCAAGCTTGAAAGAGAATATTACGACAACGGAGTGTTCCCCGAAAAGAGTATGGCTCACTATGAAACTAAGAGTGAGATGAAAGACGGCGAACTTGCATACATTACCGAAAACAATATCGTATATCTTCCCGAAGACGAAATGAGCGACGAACAGCTCCTCGAATACATCGATCACGATGCCAAGAAGAGATATGTAAACGTTCAGGGACTTAAAGAAGAAGGCATTGAGCCCGGCGTAAATATGGCACTTGAATCAACCCCCATAAAAGAGGGCAGCAAAGATGCAAAGGCTAAGGCACAGGCCGACAAGTATTTAAAAGAGTTTTACGGTGTAACTACAGACGATTCATGGATTGTACTCGTGGACAGATTTGAGGATGTCGGAATCCAGAGCGGTGCAGAAGTTACAATATACGACATTGATTATTTCAGACTAGGACTCGGATATGCAACTTCCTACACATTAAGAATTATTGAAGATGATATGTCTTTAATGATGATTGCCGAAAACGGATACGAAAACTTCAACGGCGTAAAACTTTACACATTTGACGAGGCAAAAGCCAAAGAAGCGGAAGGCCGGGCGTTTGTACAGAATTATCTTTCAAAAAACTTCGGCTACGGCGAACCCAACAAGGTTATAGCTGATTCTGAAAGATATAGCGATGACGGAAAAACTACTTCCTGCATAGATTATGAATTTGACTTCGACGACACCACAGTTTATGTATGCTACAGGATAGAAGATCAAAGAATAATCTGCTATTGCAAATTGTAGTATCCCCTTCGGGGGCGGTTCCCGAAAAAATAGAAACCTTTAAACAATAAAAAAATATACTAACATAAAATAAACCAAACATAGATAAAAACAAAATCGTCCCACAAAACCCGAAAGAAACCGCCTCTTTCGGGCTTTTAATAATGTTTATGCAGCTTCGTTACTTACGGTAAACAATGCGTGGAAGAAGCCTTTATTATCAATCAGATCTTCAAACTTTCCGACCTCTTCTACACGGCCGTCGCGAAGTACGATGATTTCGTCATATCTCTTTAACAAAGCCTCATCTAAAGCATGTGTTACAACGATTCTTGTCATGCCTTCAAGATCGAGGATTTCGTTTGATACTTCGAATGCGGTTTTAGCATCGAGTGAGGCGGTTACTTCATCAGCCAGGAGCACGGAAGACTTTCTTAAAAGACTTCTCGCGATAGAGATTCTCTGCTTTTCGCCGCCCGATAAATTCTTTCCGTTCTCGCCGCAGTTATATGAATTGCCGTGTTCTGCGATAAGCTTAGAAAGATGTGCTTTGGCAACGGCTTCGTTTATTTTTGTTTTGGGGAATTCCTTAAACATAGTAATATTGTCTTCAATTGTGGAATTGAATAAAAATACATTCTGTCCGATAACCGATATGTTTTCATATAGCGATTCTGCGCTAACACTGTTTATATCTTTGCCATCGATATATATTTTTCCGGTGCGGTTATTTCCTCCTGCAGAGAGTAAAAGATTTAAAAGTGTGGATTTTCCGCTTCCGCTACCGCCGACTATCGCATAAGATTTTCCGGCTTTAAATTCAAGAGAAATATTGTGAAGGATTTCTTTGTTTTCCTCGTAGGAAAAAGATACGTCCTCGAGTCTTATGCTTTCATTGATTCCGTTTAATTCGCTCTTAATATCTTCATCCCTGTTTTTCTCAAGTTCCGAAGCAAGTTTTCCCATCAGTGCGTTTGCGGCTTTTTTCTTGGCTAGTATCATGGGAATATTTGCAACAGGTGCAATCATATAATTCATGAGCTGAACGAATACGATAACCATACCGGGTGTCAATGCTTTGCCTGATAAAGCAATCGCTGCACCTGCAAAGAATACGCCGAGCTGGGCGAGTATCCCGCACATACCTCCGATGGAACCGATTACGTGGGTAATCTTTCTCATTCTGCTTTTGTTTTCTTCAAGTTCGGCATCTGTTTTTGAAAAAAGATCACTTACTTCATTTTCTGCCTTAAAGCTTTTTACCACGAAAAATCCTTTAAGAAAATCCGAGAGCGAAGAAGTAAAACTGCTGTTGCAGTCCGATACTTTCTTTTGAATCGGAGCGGCTTTCTGGCCTGTCAGAACAGATGCAAAAAGTGGCAGGAGGGTTAGGCCGACGGATATTAAAGTTAAAAGAGGAGAGTAATAAAGCATCAGTGCCATTGAAAGTATAAAAGAAACGCTGTGTGTAATAAGCTCGGGAATCTTTTCAAGGTATTCGGTTTCTATTGTTACTGCGTCATTGCTTAAAGCCGAGAGGTAAAGCGAAGTATCCTCTTTTCTGAATGATGAGATATCTTTTCCGGTAAGCTCTTTGAAAGCAAATTCTTTGTATTGTCTCATGGCCTTTTTCATAAATCCCGGCCAGGCATAGTATTTTATGATAATAACTGTAATAAACGCGAAAAAGAAAAATAAGCTTATAAAAAACAACTGCTTAAAAGAAAACAAATCATTCTTACCCGAAGCCACATCCACGAGCTGCTGCATGAGCCAGGAAACTGCGATATTAAGAAATGCGGTTATTAATGCAGCCAGGTTCATAAAAATAAATGCAGTCTTATTTTTATAAAAGAACTTATTATTTAATGATTTGTAAATTGTATTGTTTTTCATTTTATACTCCTTTCGTATTTCGAAAAATGCGTAAAAAAAGAAAACCATACATAATTCTTCACTGAATTATTATGAAAATTACTTTTCTGTTTGGAATTTATGAAATGGTTTTCTCAAAGTTTCGGTTTGCGGTTTCGCTTATATTTTGTCTTTTTTTACCTTTTCATAAATATCCTTAAATTTTCTATTGTTCGCATCTTTAATGAATTTTTCGATTGCTCCGACTGCAGTATCGCCTAACGTATCATATCCCATATAGGTTTTATCGAATTTCATAAATTTAAGATTTGTTGATGAATAATCGGGCGATGCATCAAAAGCTTTTGCGGACTTGATTGCTTTTTTCAGTACTTTTTTGCATTCGGACATATCGGATTCCAGGTATGAATAAGCATTTATCGTATAAAAGAGTGAAAGTATTTTATCGAGATAAAAGACTTTGTTTTCTTTTCGAAGTATTTCCATATATGTGATGACCAGAAGTGTGATATCCCTTAAATCTTCCATGGAATTTCTTGACATATATATGGGTATGTAACCCGTGCATATCTTTAACAATGTTGCCAGATTGTCGGTCAAAGCCCAGGAAAGATAGCCTTCGGCTTCATTCATATCGCCGATGATTCCGGAAAGAATATTACCTATCAATGCGTGATTAACACGGGCCGGATTGTATTCTTTAAAAATTTTTAAAGCTTTTTTATGATTACCGAGAAAATCATGCGAACTTGCGATGTAATACCAAATTACGGATTCGTTTATTTCGGGGTCAGTATTCTGTGAAAGAAGAGGAATGCATTTCTCATAATATTCAATAGCTTTGTTGAAAAGTTCCCTGTCATTTTTTACGATTCCGAAATTGAAATATAAGCCTGCTGCTTTGTAAATTATCTCAAAGTTATTCGGATATTTTTTAACTGCGATATCTGCAACTTCCAGACCTGCTTCATCTTTGGAATCGCCGTAATCCTTTAATCTGGCAACCATTGTGGAAAGGCTGTTGTTTTCAATCTCGTATCCGAGCAATACATCTACGGATACTTCGAAAAATGATGCCATTTTGATAAGCATTGAAAGTTCGGGGGCACAGATTCCGGCTTCCCACTTGTGAACCGCTCCGATTGTTACACCGAGAACCTCAGCCAGTTTTTCCTGTGTAAGATTTAAACGCTTTCTGTAATTTTTTATATTTTCTCCGAGAAGAATCTTCATTTCTTTTCCTCCTTCGTTCTGTTTGCAAATTCAGTATAACCTTTTGTCTTTTATGAGTGAATACACCAACTATACCATTTGGACAAAAATAATTATACCGAAAGTATAGCACATTATTTAAGAAACAGTTAAGAAATGCACAAGATACAGATTAAGACTTCTAAATTTCTTTTTGGTAAATTAAGATTGCAGGACGAAAGAAATGCGAGGAATAGAAAAGAAAGTTAATCATAAAAGAAAAGAGGGACTTAAAATGAGTATCTTAAAGAAAAAAACAATGGCAATCATCGGAGGCGCACTTGCAATCGTTGTGGCTACAGGCAGCATCGCTTCGATATATGCGAAGGCAGCAGTTAAGGTAAGCTCATATACAATTGCCAAATCCGATATGCAGCAGGTAATTGAATTAAACGGAACAGTTCAAAGCAACGATTCGGATATGTTTTTTGCAGATGCGAATCTTAAAGTCGACAAAGTATATTTTAAAGTCGGCGACGAAGTAAAGAAGGGCGATCTTCTTGTTTCCTTTGACAAAGCTGATATTGATAATCAGATAGCACTCTTAAAATTGGATGCCGAGGCAAAGGAAGGAAGTTACAATAACGCACTTCAGGTTTCCGACAAGTATTCGGCACTTTATTCTGAGGCAACAAGAAACTTAGGTGTTTTAAACAAGCAGATAGCCGATACAGAAGAAGCAATCATAAATAAGCAGGCAGAGATTAACAAGAGATGTTCGGATCTTGCTTATGACGGAGCAAAAATCCAGGTTGCAATCGTTGACAATTCAGCTGACCCCACATCAGACAAATCAAAAGAACTTCAGAAGCAGTTATACAACAACGCATATGTTCAGAGCTACGACAGCGAACTGGTAAGACTTCAGGAAGAGCTTGGAAGATTAAATACACAGCTTGCAGATTTTAAGGAATATAAAGCAGAAATGACTTCACAGAAAGCTTCAAGTTATCCCGGAGTTTTAACAGAAGGCGGTAAGGCTGAACTTGAAGCCAACAAAGCGGCAGCAGATCTTTCAAATGCAAATGAAATTGAAAAACTTGAAGCTGCAAAAAATGGTATTGTGGCTAATTTTAACGGAATTATTACCGATGTATATGCAGAAGAGGGAAGTATCGTGAGTCTCGGAACTCCTATTATCAGTGTGGATTCTTCCGAAGATATATGCGTCAAATGTTATGCAAACAAATATGATATAATGAATATCGCTGAAGGCCAGAATGCAAGCTTCAATATTTTAAATAAGGATTACAGCGGAAAGGTAACAAGAATCGAAAAAATCGCAGGTCTTAACACAGCAGCATCAACAGGTGTAGGCGTTGATGTCGCTATAGATAATCCCGAAGACTTAATCCTTGGACTTGAAGTAAAAGCAAAGCTTAACACAGCATCCCTTACAGACATCGTAACCGTTCCCAAGAGCGCACTTGTAAACGAAGACAATAATTATTTCGTATTCGTATCAAACAGTGACAAAAAGGCTGTTAAGACAAGCGTTGAAATCGGAATTCAGAATGATGATTACGCAGAAGTTTTATCGGGCGTAAAAGAAGGCGACATCGTAGTATGGAGTGATTCCAAAGAATTAAGCGACGGAGATGAAATCCGCTTCTAATCATAGAAAAGCAGGTAATAACAATGGATGGTAAACAGACAGTAATAAGTGCAAAAAATTTATCAAAGACATTTTCCAACGAATCGGTTCAGCAGCATGTACTTAAAAACTTAAATCTCTCAATCTACAAGGGTGATTTTACGGTAATAATGGGTAACTCCGGTTCCGGAAAAAGTACACTTCTTTATGCATTGTCCGGTATGGACCGCCCGAGTATCGGAACGGTCAGCTACTACGTAAATGAAGGCAAAAAAGATACATTATCGGAGATAGAAATATCACAGTACAACAACGACAGACTCGCCAAATTCAGAAGAGATCATGTAGGATTTGTATTCCAGCAGAATTACTTAAATGACAGTATGAGTGCTCTGGATAATATCCTTGTGTGTGGCCTTTTAAAAAGTACTGATAAAAGAAGTCTTACCAAAAGAGCAAAAGAACTTCTTGAAAAAGTTGAAATCACCGAGCGTGATTATAAGAAGTTTCCCACACAGTTATCGGGCGGACAGCAGCAGAGAATTGCTGTTGTAAGAGGTGTCATCAATGCACCTGAAGTTTTATTCGCAGATGAGCCCACAGGTGCCTTAAACTCTCAGAATACGGAAAACGTTCTAGATATTTTATCAGACCTTAATGCAACCGGACAGAGCATTGTAATGGTTACACATACCTTCAAGGCAGCAGAGCGAGGAAACAGAATCATCTATCTTGCGGACGGTATTATCTCCGATGAGATTTATTTGGGCGAATACCTGGGTGATTACAAGGACGAGAGCAATCCTAATATCGAGGAAGCAAGGGAGAGACACAACAGACTTAAGATCTTCCTTCAGAATATGGGGTGGTAATATGTATCGTTATTTCTTTATAGCCAAAAACAATATGAAGAAGCAAAAAGGCGATATGATTAC
>CAMYYF010000052.1:0-8947 GCA_947303375.1 uncultured Lachnospiraceae bacterium | reverse complement strand
ATAAATCCTATTCCTGTTTTAATGCATCAAGATTACTCTTCATCAGAGAATAATATGATGCACCTTCTTCTATTCTCTTTAAACTTACGCACTGAATCGAATCGAGGGTAACTGTTTTCGCGTCCTTACCCGACTGTTCTATTACAGTATCAGCAAGTTCTTTATCTCCGCTTTCTGTGATGTAAATCACATTCTCGTCCAAGTTTCCAAGGCATTCGGAAAGTTCAACCACGGGAGCAAACGAAAGATTACTCTCGCTGCTGCAGCCCGGAAACGCTGCCATGTAACTAAAACCGTAATCCTCTGCCAAATATCTGAAAGGAAATCTGTCAGCTATTATAAGCGTGCGCGGATTAGCATTAAAATATTCTTCGTATTCTTTATCAAGTTCGGAAAGCTTTTCTTCATATGAAATTAAGTTTCCTGATAATTTATCCGGGTTAGAAGTTTTATCCTTAAGGGCATTTCCGATAACGTCCACACATTTAATACTTCTTTTAAGGGAAAGCCATATGTGTTCATCGTACGCTTCTTCTTCCTCTTCTTCCTGGGCAACAACTATGCCCTCATCGTTTTCAAGGAGAATGTCTGAAGCGATTTCATCCATGAGACAGATGTCCGTTCTTTTATCGCTCGGATGTTTTTCGGAATATTCCTTAGCCCATTCTTCTGACTCACCGCCGATGTAAATAAAAACATCGCAGTCCTCTATATCGACCAAATCTTTTACGGTGGGCTGATACGAATGCATATCCGTACCGTCATCCTCTAAAAGAATTACTTCAATATCGTCGCATTCTTTTATGATTTCTTTGGTCCAGTCATATATGGGAAAAACCGTACAGACAACAGTAATTTTGTTATCCGCTTTTCCCGATACTTCGCAACCGGTTAAGAAAGTTAAAAGAGCGGCGAAAAGAATTATTGTCTTTATTAATAAACTTTTATTCCTGTTTTTCTTCATCTTCCTTAACTTCTTCTTTTGTCTTGCTTTCCTTGGGCAGATTGATTATAACGGCTGCTCCGATTGCAACAGGTAAAACAAGAAGTGAAATAAACTGGGATGTGGATAATGTACCGCTGCCTAAGTTAAGAGCGCCTCTCGGGTCTGCTCTGAAAAACTCAACGATGAATCTTCCGATTGAATAAAGTATTACATAAAGAACACTTATATTACCCTTCTTTTTGTTCTTCATGGAGAAAAGAAGAAGGATACCGCAAATAGCGAAGTCTCCTGCTGCCGAGAAGAGCTGTGTAGGCCATACCTTAATACCTGCCATCGCATGAGGTGAAGGGAAAGTGACACCGAGGAAAGAATCCGTCGGTCCGCCGTAGCAGCATCCTGCGAGGAAACATCCCACACGTCCGAATCCCTGTACCATTGCTATGAAAGGAATTATAAAATCAATATACTCCAGCGCATTAATCTTTTTAATCTTTGCATACACAAAAATTGCGCCAAACCCAAAGATGATTCCGCCGTAAGCTACAAAGCCCGAGAAAATCTCAGGGAAGCCGATTACGTTCTTGGGATGTGTAAAAAGTTCCTTGTAGCTTACTATGATGTAAAGAATCTTGGCACCAAGGAAACCCGCAACAACACCTATAAGTCCGAGGTCGGTAATCACATCCTGGTCAACATTTTTCTTTTTGGCTCTTAAAAGACAAAGACCCATGGCAATGATAAAACCTAAGGCTATCATTACCGAGTATCCGTGAAGAGTAAATTTTCCTATAGTTAATAAATCGTTATGCATAATCTTTTTTCTTTCTTTTTTCTAAATTAAAGAAGTGTCTTTCTTAATTCTGCGCCCTCTTTTTCCATAAGGAGTGCGGGTGCAACATCAAATATTGTCTTGCAGCCGAAGTCTTTCTTGTTTGCAAGTCTGTAAGCTGCTCTTGCGTATGCTGTAAGAACGCATGCTGTGAATTCGGGGTTGGACTCAAGCTTAAGAGAGAATTCCATCATATGATTGGTCTCTTCGTTCCAGCCTGTCTTGCCGCTTCTTAAAACAAATCCGCCGTGAGGAATGCCTGAATGGTTGGCATTGAATTCTTCCTCGCTGATGAAGTGTACTGTTGTATCATAATCTGCGAAGTAGTTGGGCATTGTAACGATTTCCTGCTCAACAGCCTTTGCATCTGCGCCTTCTTCAAGAACTACGAAGCACTCTCTTGTGTGTTTCTGTCTTGTGGTAAGCTCAGGGTTTTCACCGTTTCTTACACTTTCAAGTGCTGACTCAACAGGGATTGTGTACTGCTTAGCATTCTTAACGCCTTTGATACGTCTTACAGCGTCAGAGTGTCCCTGGCTTACGCCCTTGCCCCAGAATGTATAATCCTTGCCGTTTGTAAGGATTGCATTGCCGATAAGTCTGTTAAGTGAGAAGAGACCGGGATCCCAGCCGATTGAAATGATGGAAACCTTTTCGTTCTCAAGACATACCTTATTTACATTCTCGAAATGCTCGGGAATCTTTGCATGTGTATCAAATGAATCTATACAGTTGAAGTACTTTGAATACTCCGGAGTCTGCTTGGGCAAATCTGTAGCCGAACCGCCGCAGATGATTGCTACATCTATTTTATCCTTCCAGTCAGCGATGTCTGCTACATTAACAACCTTTGCGCTTTCTGTAAGAATCTTTACACTGTCGGGTTCTCTTCTTGTGAATACTGCAACAAGTTCCATATCTTTGTTCTGCTTGATTGCACACTCAACTCCGCGTCCTAAATTACCATAGCCGATAATACCTATTCTGATGCTCATATATAAAGCCTCCTTTAAATTACATACGAGTACATTATATTTTTATTTGTTTTTTTATGCAATTATTTTTTATTATAAGAGGCTTCAGAGCCCTTTTTTACGGCAAATCTTATTTCGTCGGTGTCTTTCCCCAACCTCGTGTCGTTCACATTTCCCGCCTCGTCCGTCGTGGAGACCGATATTGTATATATGCCGTCTTTTATGAATAAATCATTACTAAAAATATATGTATAAATATAGCCCTCTTCGGTTTTTTCCTCTTCAATACGATAATCCGTGCCATAATTAAGATTGATTACCCTGGCATTAAAGGCAAAAAGAACCCTCGCACTTTCGGTATCCACTTTGCTTAAATTCTTTTCCTTAATACTCAGATCTGTTATTTCTTCTGAAATTCGGCCATTTTTCTCTTTATTTTTATTATCCACATCGAATATCGAACCTTTTCGATTTATCATAAAAGAAATAACCCGCTCGATCTCATTCCCCGCCTCATCCGAAAGATAAACATTTAAGGTATAGTAATCATCCTTAAAAGAATTTACATCAAATATGTTTATTCTCTTTTCGTTTTCCGCGAAAAAGTAATTATATTCATCCAAGCTGTTTTGGCCTTTAATCTTCACTTGGGATTTTTTTGTATCGAGCCATTCGTCTATAGCATATATATTTATATTAAGTTCACCGTTTATTGTCTGTCCGTCTTCAATTCCCTCTGTTATTATTTCGGGCGCAGTATAATCCTGAATATAAACATCACTCTTATAAGTGCTTTCGTTTCCCGCGGCATCTTTTATGCTTAAACGAAAGCTGTCTTTCCCTTCCTTAAAAACATATTCCTTATTTATTTCTCCAACCATTTTGTTGTCGGTTATTTTCACGGTTGCTTTTCTTATCTTTGAAGTAAACTCTTTATCGGCATCGGTTATTTCGACTTTTATTGTCGGTGGGATCGTATCCTTTTCTTCACTTAAAACATGTATGTGAAATAAAGAACAAAAACAAAATAAAAAAGATAAATAAACCATCGCGGGAAAAATATGTAATTTTGTTTTACCGGTTTTTTCTTTCACTCTTCGCTCTCCTGTTTATCTTTTCTATCTTTATCAGTTTTAAAAATGCCATTATACTTTTTTGAAAAATTAAATAATATGCACAGAGAAATGCGGATACAACGGAAAGCGAAATAAAGATAATTTCAATTAAATCAATATGTTCGCTTAAAATATTCTTCAACATAATCAAGCTCTCCTTTGGCTTCTTTTATCCTTATTAAAATTCCTTCTCTTTCCTTTTCAAATTCTCTGCCACCGTTTTCTTCATTTAAAATCTTTTCGATATATCCAAGCTTATTTTTCATTTCATCAATACTTATTCCTTCCCTGTAAAAATCCGCACCGTATGCAAGAACCGAATTCGCATATAACGAATACACTTCTATTCTTACAACACTTTCCTTTTCCGATACATCGTTTAATATTTCATTTAAATCGGAATAATATTTCGCATACATTCCCGCATCTTTTCCTTCTAAAATCATCATCTGTATTTCCGATAAGAAATGGCCTATTCGCGAATAAACATCTATGTCTCCTTCATCGACGTATGCCATGTCAAACCAGTATGTCGAACGCCTGTAGTTCTCGTTTTCTTCATTTATGTCTTTGTAATAAAACAGATAAATTCTGCCAAGCGATTCACACACTTTTTTATATTCATCCTCTTTTATTTTTCCTGCATCCCTTTTAAGTAAATCTTCAATTTCCCCGCATTCATTATCATCAAAAACATAATCATTTTTATACTCGTCCAAAAGACGTAAATACCATTCGCCGCACGGTTTTTTTTCTATCAGTTTAATCAGGTTTTCTTTTCTTACATTTGAATCAGGTGATTCACATGCACCCTTTACAAGCACTTCGTATTCCGCTCTGTTTGATTTAAATTTCGTGCAAAGAAAAATGCCTGTTATTGATACAAAAAACATAAGTAAAAAGAAAAAATTTTTATTCACAATCCTCTTTAATCTTTTCGCTTCCTTTTCATTTAGAGTTTTTATTTTGTTTAATGCTTTAAGTGCAGTATCTGCACTTTTATATCTTTCATTCGGATTAGTTTTAAGACACCTGTTTAAGAAACAAATCATTCCGGGCGAAGGTTCATTTTTTAATATATATTTAAGCGTCGCACCAAAGGCATATATATCTCCTGCAAACCCGACATCTTTTCCGATTAGCTGCTCGGGTGGTGCAAAGTTTTTACTCGCCATATTGTTTTCCGATTTCTCAAAGGAAAAAGAAATTCCGAAATCAATCAACTTAATTTCGTTATTTTTCGTAAGCATGATATTGGACGGTTTTAAATCACGGTAAAGTATATTTTTCGAGTGTAAAAATATGAGACAGTCGAGTATTGTGTTGCCGATTTTTATAACTTCGTTTTCACCAAGCCCTCCGTACTCTTTTACATATTCTTCCAGATTACAACCGTCAATTAAATCCATCACCACACAGTATGAATTTTCTGTTCTTAAAATATCCACGATTCGTGGCAGAGCAGGGTGATTAACATTTTTTAAAACAAAAGCTTCGGCATAACCTGCGTTTAGAAAGGATGTGTCTTTTATGAGGATTTCTTTCATCGCAAGGTATGTACCGACACGCATATCCTTAACCTTATAAACTCTGGACATACCGCCGCTTCCGATTATGCATTCAACCCTGTATCTGCCGATAAGTTCACCTTTTTTAATCATTTTTTATCCTCTGAAATTCCGACAGATTAAATTGTTTAAACGGGAAAAATAAGATTTGCTTTCCGATTTGAGAATTAAATCAAAAAGCGCCACAACTCTTCGTTGTGACGCTAATTTTACTCTTAAAAGATTAATTTGTAAATGACGTTTTTATTCTTCCTCTACAGGGTCATAAGTTTTAAAGAAAATATCTCTCTCGATGATATAAATGTCTTTGTGATCGTCTTCCCTGCATGCAAGGAAATCTCCGGGTTTTCCGAGGTAGTAGCTCTCCTCATCCCATGCTGTAAATACCTTTTCAATCTTACGCAACTCTTTTGCATATACGCTGGAGGTATCATGATTGATGCAGGCCTTTGCGTGCGAAACAAGATTTAAAACCCTTCCCTCATTTTTAATATGTATCGCAGGTTCGTATTCGCCCTTGAATTCATAATCCTGTTCGAGTATCTGGTAGGTATCGAAAAACTTCTGTTTCCTTATGGGCCATACTTCTCCCTTAAATCCGATGAGGATGTAAAAATCTCCGTTAACTTCGATATCGACATCACCCTCAATGGTTCTTATGGTAATCGGAGTGCCGACCGGAAGAAGTTCCGACAAGTCGACAAATCCGCGGATAATCGGCTTCTTGACATATTTCTTCATGCCCTCAAGCGATATCTCGTAATCCTTGGCATATATGATTTCGCTGTTTGCGAAATATCTGTCGAGTCTGTCTCTTAAATACTCATCCATTTCGAGTTCGTTGAAGTTTCTTACGTAGAGATCTTTGTCGATATAGCCACCGGATTTTTCCACATGTCCGCCGCCGGAGCCTATATTCTCCGTCAGATAATCCGCGAGTTCATTAGCTTTAACTTCCTTGGTACAGCTTCGAATGGATAATTTAAATCCTGCATTTAGTTCATTATAAACAACCGATACTTTAACTTTGTCAACCTGAAGCGCCAGATCGTTGATAAAACCGAGAATATTCGGATCGCAGGGTTCGGAATAGACAATTAAATAATCGTATGTATCATTGAAATCATAATGTATCAGCGCCTGTCCCGCTATTTTTAATTCGGGAAGTGAAATATTAGAATTCGTAAAAGATTTTACCAGTGATTTTGAATATCTCACGGAGTCAATCATATCCCGGTCAAGAGGGTGGCTGACTTCCATAAAATTGCCGGTATCGGTCATAAGTCCGTAGTAAAAGGCTGTGCCGAGTTTGATATTGTCATCGATGAAAAATCCTTCCTTCATCATCATGGACCAGATAAGCGTCGAGCAGCTGCCAAGGTAAGGGGCGACTTCTCTGAAATCACCCACACCGGTTCCCTGATGATGGTCGATGATTGCAATTGTCGATGCATTAAGATTACTTACGTTTCCCTCTCCGTGCTGACAGTCGACTGTTATTAAAAGCGCATCGCCGAAATCGGTGTCTTTCTCGACATACTCTATCGGAATACCGCATTCGTTAATCATTAAAACCAGATTGGATTTCTGAATCTGACTTCTTCCGCTATAGACAATTCTTACTTTTTTCCCAAAAAGCGAAGAAAAGTATGTGTAGAGTCCGAATGCGGATGCGAGTGCATCGGGGTCCGGATTATCGTGCGGCTGAATAATTATATTGTCGTATACTTCAAGTTCTTTTAATCTCATTTTTTCTCCAATCCGAGTCTTTTCATCATTTCTTCGTTCATCTCGTCCACAACACTCTGCGGTCCGACGATTTTGGCGCCTTCGCCGAGTCCGAAGATCCATCCGAAAAACTGCTTGCTGACATTGACATTTTCGATTACAAGGAATTTCTTCGCGCCGGTTTTGACTATGTTGACATCCTTTCCGAACTTGTCGATAACAACTCCCGAAAGTGAATTGTCAAACTCCATTTTTACTCTCTCCGTTCTGCCGGAATACATTCCGAAGACTCTGCCCGAATACTCGGACACATTGATTTTTTTAAATTCCGCCAGTCCTTCTCTTTTAGCATCGACAAGACTCATTTTGTTCATCTTGTCGACTCTGAAATGCTTTATTTTTTCATCCGTCGAATCGTAAGCAATCAGATAATAATTCTCGTCACTCCAGATAAGTGCCCAAGGTGAAACATAGTAGAATTCACCGTCTCTTCTGTACTCGATTTCCTTTTTCGCATTGTAATTAAAATATCTGAATCTAATCTGGCTGTTCTCGGCAATCGCGGAATGAATCATATCGACATTGATGTATATGCTTTCATTCATGGTCTTTACTCTGTCACCTACCACAACCTGTCTTTCGAGTTTGCCCGCATTGTAAGTACTCGTCAGACTCTCGAGTTTTTTGATAAGAGCTTTGGACTTTTTATCCGTTATGAATTTGGATGCCGAAACCGAATCAACGAGCAGTTTTAATTCCGCCAGTTCAAAAGTTCTCTCTCCCAAAAAATAACCGTAATATCTTCCCGAATCATCGCCGATTACGTCATATCCGAGTTCACGAAGTGCTTCAATATCCGTATAAACGCTTTTTCTTTCTGCGGATACATCGTAGCTTTCAAGCTCACTTATAATCTGAGACATGGTCAGCGTATGATCCTCATCCGTCAGTCTCTCCAAAATCTTAATCAGATAAATCAGTTTGAATTTCTGATTGTTTCCCTTTGCCATAATGTTCCCCTTTAAAAATATTTATTCCGTTTTCTTATCTTCACTGCCGCAGTTTTCAAACTGTTTTGAAATCTCATCGGGAAGTTCGTCCAAAGGTTCGGACTTCGGTCTGGCGGTGTAAAATCCCTGTATATAATCCACACCGTATTCGGTAACGGCCTTTAATTCTTCCTCGGTCTCAACGCCTTCGCCGACAACTCTCATATCGTTTAATTTTGCAAACTCGATAATGTTGTTGATAAAGAGCTGTTTGTTCGAATCCCTGCTTATATCCTTGATTAAAAATCTGTCAATCTTAACGATGTTAGGAGTATATCGTAAAAGATTCTGAATGTTACTCTGACCCGAACCGTAATCGTCTACGGCGAGCTGTCCGCTCATATCATCGACGGTTAATGTTTTAATCTTAAAGAGTTCGCCGTCGGAAATCGAATTCTGCTCTGTGATTTCAAATACGCAGTACTTAATGTAATCCCTGTATTTTTCCGTAAAGAGTTTAAAGTCTTCGTCATTCAGGAAATGTCCGGGAATGCTGTTGATAAACAGTCTCCTGCCTTTGAATTTGTCAAAATGCTCTACGTAATAATCCATTATTCCAAAGAGGGTCATCTTTTCAAGTTCGTAAAGCTTTTTATATTTAGCCGCTGCCTGCAAGAGAACAAGCGGTGAAATATCCACTCCGCCGGATGTTCTCATCAGTGCTTCGTACGCATATATTTCGCCTGTAACCGCATCAACGATGGGCTGGAAATGATATGTCAAAAGCTGTTTGTTTAA
>CAMYYF010000051.1:0-9023 GCA_947303375.1 uncultured Lachnospiraceae bacterium | reverse complement strand
GTGGAAATTGACTGCCACGGCGGAATTCTTGTGCTTAAGAAAGTGTTTAATCTGCTCCTTGATAACGGATGCAGACCGTCAGAGCCCGGAGAGTTTACAAAGAGAGCGTTTCTTAACGGAAGAATTGACCTTACAAGCGCAGAAGCTGTAATGGATTTGATTTCTTCTAAGAGCGAAATGGCAAGAAAGAATTCTGTTTCGGTTTTAAACGGAAAAATGTATGAAAAGATTAAATCCGTTCGTGAAGAAATTCTTTTCTTTATTGCCAAAATAGAAGCTGCAATCGACGATCCCGAGCATATGTCACTTGACGGATTCGAAGAAGAATTAAACGGTAAGTTACAGGAAATACAGGCAGAAATCGAAAAACTGATTAAGTCGTATGACAGCGGAAAGATTTTAAAAGAAGGAATTAATACCGCAATTGTCGGTAAGCCCAATGCAGGCAAGTCTTCTATTTTAAATATGATTTTAAATGAGGACAGAGCGATAGTAACCGAAATTGAAGGAACCACCAGAGACACTCTCGAAGAGTCCTTTGATATCGGCGGAATTACTCTTAATCTTGTTGATACCGCAGGTATCCGCGAGTCCGACGATCTGGTTGAAAAGATTGGAATCGAACGTGCAAAATCTGCTATCGAAAAAGCAGACCTTGTTTTATATGTTGCGGATTCATCCACAGAAACAGATGTGATAGACGATCAGATAATTGCACTTATCGACGGCAAAAAATCAATTTGTCTTTTAAACAAATCCGATCTTCCCAAAGAAATGACCAAGCAGGAATTAAATGCACATTTCGAGGGCAGTTCGACAAGACCGACATTCATTTATACAAGTGCCAAAACAGGCGAAGGCAAAGAGGAAGTTTTCGAAACAATTAAGAGCATGTTTTTCAACGGAGAGATTTCATTCAACGATGAAATCATCGTATCAAGTCTTCGTCAGAAAAACGAACTTGTCAGTGCTTCGGAATCACTTAAAAAAGTTTTGGAATCCATTGCAAATTCAATGCCCGAAGATTTCCTTTCAATAGATTTGATGAGCGCTTATGCATCACTCGGAGAAATAATCGGCGAAGAAGTAAGCGACGATCTGGTTGATAAAATCTTCTCCGAATTCTGCATGGGCAAGTAATTCTTTTATCATAAAAGAATGAAGAACAGAATTGTTTATCAAAATATTTTAAAGCAGAAAAAAGATGGAATATACAATCAGAAAAGCAAACAGAAAAGATGAAAAAAGAATATGTGAATTGTTTATAGAAATGCTTAAAACAATTTACAATACAGACGATGTAAACGGCTATGAAGAAGGCGATCTGGATCACTATTTTGAAGAGAATGAAAACGTCATTTTTTTAGCCGAAACAGAAAGTGAAGTCATCGGTTTTCTTTCTGTGGAAGTTCATCGCGAAGACAGAGATTATATCTACTTGGATGACTTTAGTGTTTCTGCAAACTGCAGAGGAAACGGCATCGGAAATGCTCTTTTAAATGAAGCGGAAAAGTACGGAAAATCACTAAATATTCCAGCATGTTTACTGCATGTTGAAAAGTCAAATGAGAGAGCATTTAAGTTTTACGAAAGAAACGGATATTCGGTATTTGAAGATCAGGGAAACAGACTTCTGCTCTTAAAAGAATTTAAATAAATATCATTAAAAAAAACTAATTGTTTTTTATCTTAGAACATTATCTTTTATGAGGAAAAATAATTGGTTCATAAACGGAAATATATAATGGAAAACAACAGAAACAATCTGACAATTGAAACTGACGTATGTGTAATCGGAGCCGGACATGCAGGCTGCGAGGCTGCTTTGGCATGCGCAAGACTCGGATTTAATACGGTCATTTTTACGGTGTCAGTCGAAAGTATTGCTTTGATGCCCTGCAACCCCAATGTAGGCGGAACGAGCAAAGGTCATTTGGTTAGAGAAATCGATGCTTTGGGTGGAGAGATGGGCAAGAATATTGACAAGACTTTTATTCAGTCAAAGATGCTTAATCTCTCAAAAGGTCCGGCAGTTCATTCGCTTAGAGCCCAGGCCGACAAAGCAAATTACTCACATGCTATGAGAGAAACCCTTGAGAATCAGGAAAATCTGACCATCAAGCAGGGTGAAGTTTGTGAGATTCTTTTTGACGAAGACGGTGATAACAAAATTATAAAAGGTGTTCGTATTTTTACGGGAACAACTTATCTTTGCAAAGCTGTTATCATATGCTCCGGAACATATTTAAACGCAAGATGTTTATGCGGTGAAGCAATTACATACACCGGTCCGAACGGCCTTCAGGCTGCAACGCATTTATCCGAATCCTTAAATGCAATGGGTGTTACACTTCGAAGATTTAAGACCGGAACTCCTGCAAGAATGGATAAGAGAAGTCTTGATTTTTCGAAGATGGAAGAGCAGAAAGGTGATGAAAAAATCATTCCTTTTTCATTCTCCACAAATCCTGAAGATATCCAGAAAGATCAGGTTTCATGCTACCTGACATACACTAATGAAGAGACTCATAAAATAATCAGAGCAAATCTTGACCGTTCACCTATTTATGCAGGAATCATTGAAGGAACAGGACCGAGATACTGTCCTTCGATTGAAGATAAAGTAGTTAAATTTGCGGATAAGGAAAGACATCAGGTTTTCATCGAACCCGAAGGATTATATACCAATGAAATGTATGTCGGAGGCATGAGTTCATCGCTTCCCGAAGACGTACAGCTTGCAATGTATCGAACAGTTCCCGGACTCGAAAACTGTAAGATTGTAAGAAACGCATATGCTATTGAATATGACTGTTTAACACCCGGCCTTTTAACTTTATCGCTAGAGATAAAAGGTGTGAGCGGACTCTTTTCCGCAGGTCAGTTTAACGGTTCCTCAGGATATGAGGAAGCCGCAGCGCAGGGACTTATCGCAGGTATTAATGCAGCAAGAAAAATACAGGGTAAAGACCCCTTAATTTTAGATCGAAGCGAAGCGTACATCGGAGTTTTAATCGACGATCTTGTAACAAAAGAAAATCTCGAGCCTTACAGAATGATGACTTCGAGAGCCGAGTACAGACTTCTTCTTCGCCAGGACAATGCTGATTTCAGACTTCGCAAGTTCGGTTACGAAGTTGGTCTTGTAACAAAAGAACAGCTTGATTATGTTCAGTATAAAGATGAAAAAATCAAAGCCGAAGTTGAGAGATTAAAAACAACTTTTGTAGGTTCCGCAACTAAGAATCAGGAGTATCTTGAAACGCTTGGTTCGGCTCCTCTTCGTACCGGAACTTCCCTTGCAGAATTACTTTGCAGACCTGAAATTACATATGAAAATCTTTCTTTCTTTGATAAGGAAAGAGAAGAGTTATCCGATGATATTATTGAGCAGGTTTGCATCAGAATAAAATATGAAGGCTATATCGAAAGACAGGAAAGACAGGTAGCCGCTTTTAAGAAAATGGAGAAAAAACATATTCCCGAAAATATCAATTACGATGATGTTTCTTCCCTAAGACTTGAAGCCAGACAGAAGTTAAAACTATTCAAACCTTTGTCTGTTGGTCAGGCATCAAGAATAAGCGGTGTTACTCCTGCGGATGTATCCGTTCTTTTGATATATCTTGCATCAATCGGAAAATAATTTATATGTCCCATTTATTGGACATATAATTTGATACAATGATTATATATTAAAAATCATTTGTATCTTCAATTAAATCTATTTTAAAAATCATTTATGGAAAAGGGATATAAAAATGATTTCACAGATTACAGACATTGAAGAAAAAATGAGAATTGCGAGACTGATTCTGGAGTCTCTTTTTGACTGGTTTGAAATACCTGAGACCAGAGAAAAATATATCAGAGAGAGCGCAGATCAGATTATGGTTGCAGCTTACGAAGACGATAAACCCATCGGATTTTTATGTTTAAAAGAAACCGGCAAGGATACGGTGGAACTCTCTGTAATGGGCGTTTTGCAGGATCATCACAGAAAAGGTGTAGGAAAATCTTTATTCAAATTCGCAAAAGAAATTGCAGTTGAAAAAGGTTATTCTTTCATGCAGGTTAAGACTGTTAAGATGGGTGTATATGAAGACTATGACAAAACCAATCTTTTCTATCAGGGTGTCGGTTTTAAAGAGTTGGAAGTATTTCCTCTCTACTGGGATGAAGCTAATCCCTGTCAGATTTATGTTATGTCTTTAAAGTAAATTTTTGATTTTGTGATACGGTTTTATATGTCCAATTAATTGGACATATAAAATTTATTATAATTTGATTTGATATTTTATTCATTTAGATTTTGTATGGAACAGTTTATTAATGATCTTAAAGAATGGAATATAAATATATCCGATGAGCAGTTAAATCTTTTTAAAAGATATACGGCTCTTCTTCTTGAGTGGAATGAAAAGATAAACTTAACGGCCATAACAGATATAAATGATATATATAAGAAACACTATCTTGATTCTTTATCCCTTATAAAATGTATCGATGATTTGGGTGATAAAGAGTATACCCTTCTTGATCTCGGTACCGGCGCAGGCTTTCCCGGTATACCTTTAAAGATTATGTTTCCAAATCTTAAAATCACTCTTGTAGATTCTTTAAGAAAAAGAGTTGATTATCTTAATCTTGTTATAGATGAATTAGGTCTTAAAAATATATCCGCCATTCATGCAAGAGCTGAAGTACTTGCACATGATGAAAAATATCGTGAGCAGTATGACATTGTTGTATCGCGTGCTGTTGCAAATCTGTCTGTCTTAAGTGAATACTGTATTCCTTTTGTTAAAGTTGGAGGTGTATTTGTATCCTATAAGTCAGGCGATTCCAATGATGAAATAGTTAGTGCTGCAAATGCGATAGGAATGCTTGGCGGTAAGAAAGCAAAAGCAATTGATTTTATTCTTCCCTCATCTGATTTCTCCAGGTGCAATGTTCTAATAGAAAAAAAGAAAAGCACAGAGGACAGATTTCCTCGCAAGGAAGGCATACCTTCCAAGCGTCCTTTATAATCTATATATAGTTGTTTCACGTGAAACATTTTTGAAAACTTTTCATGATACAACTATATAATGTTTCACGTGAAACATTCTTCCCCAACATTTTGATAATTTTGTGAAACAATTTTTTAAGGGTATCTATATATAGCCTGGTTACAATCCATTTTATTTTTTATTTTTATTATTTTTTTAAAACCTTGTCTGTGATAAAATGATATCACGAATTTTGGGAGGGAATGAATGAAAGTAAATTTATGTTCTGCTTGCGATGTTCCGAAGCTCGCGGAAATGAACAAGTATTTAATTGAGGATGAGAAAAGTGATAATCCCATGCAGCTTGTTGAACTCGAACACAGAATGAGCGAGTTCCTTGATACGGATTATAATGCGTATTTCTTTGTTGAAGAAAATGAAGTTGTGGGATATGCGCTGGTTAGAAATCTGCCGGAAGGATTTTACTTAAGACAGTTTTTTATAGACAGAGATTTTAGAAGAAAGCATTACGGTACACAAGCTTTCAATGAACTTTTGAAAGTTCTTAATACTAATAATATCGGCATTGATGTTTTGCCCTGGAATGAAAGAGGTCTTTCTTTTTGGAAGAGTCTCGGTTTTAAGGAAGCAGCGATTTCAATGAAACTTAAATAATTACTGTTCGGATTTTTATGTTTTGTGAGCATTATAGACTATAAAGGTTGGTCGTTATGTTTGGAATAAAGAAGGCAAAAGTAAATAATGAAATAAGCTTTGATCCAGAGAAACAGTACGCTGTTATCCGAAGTTCCATCTGTACAGGAGAAAAAGTTGCGGGTTTTAAGAATTATTCGGATGGCCATTTCACAGAAGTAATGCTCATAAAAAGTCAGAAAGACGAAGAGATTTTCAAAGAAACCTATCATTTGGAAACAGTAAAAACTGAATATTAGGAGTATGGTAAATACTTCTCAACAATATCTTGTAATCAGTTTTTAAACTAACATATCTATATATAGTTGTTTCACGTGAAACATTTTTCGAGGTTAAAAGGACATTTGACTATATAATGTTTCACGTGAAACATTTTTATACAATATTTTGATAATAGACGTGAAACAAGAAAAACTGACAACATATATATAGTATGTTTCATGTGAAACAATTCAGGTCCGGCAGACTAGATATAGATATTTTCAAAACAAAACGGTCGAAAAAGAAATAAAATTCGTGATTATTATAGTAGATAATATATATTAATAATGATATTATTTTAAAGTCGGTATAAAAAGTCAGATTTATAAGGAGAGTTCAAATGGGAAGAGTTATAGCTATAGCTAATCAAAAAGGTGGTGTCGGCAAGACGACAACGGCCATTAATCTGGCAGCGGCAGTTGCAAAAAAAGGTAAAAAAGTACTTTTGATAGATATGGATCCTCAGGGAAATACAACCTCCGGATTCGGTATAGAGAAGAATGAACTGGACGATACGGTTTACGAACTGATGCTTGGAGAATGCCCCATTAAGCAGTGCATTATCCCTGATGTTTACGAGAACCTGTCAATCATTCCTTCAAATGTAAACTTAGCAGCAGCGGAGATTGAACTCATTGATACAGACAGAAAAGAATTTGTTTTAAAGAACGAAGTAGACTGGATAAAGGATCAGTATGATTATATCTTCATCGACTGTCCTCCTTCACTTTCCATGCTTACGGTAAATGCCATGACTACAGCCGAGAGCGTACTCGTTCCGATTCAGTGCGAGTTCTATGCAATGGAAGGTTTGAGCCAGTTAATCCATACAGTCAATCTCGTAAAAGAAAGACTCAATCCGATTCTTACAATGGAAGGTGTTGTATTTACAATGTACGATTCCAGAACCAATCTTTCACAGGATGTAGTTGATTCGGTAAAGGAAGCTTTGGAAGAGAGAATATTCGAGACAACAATTCCGAGAAACGTAAGACTTGCAGAGGCACCCAGCTATGGAAAGCCAATCATTGATTACGATCCTAAATCTGCGGGCGCAGAGAGTTATCTCAAACTTGCTGACGAACTGCTTAGAATCAAATAAAGATACATGTTTAACATGAAACCAAATCACTTAGAAACAACGTAAAATAGTGATGCAAATAAACAGAAATTATAGTATAATTTTGAAAGTATATTTCAGGGGGTAAGACAGTATGGCCGGTCTTAACAAAGGCACAATAAAGGGTGCCGGAAAAGAAAAGGGATTAAATAAAAAAAGAGGAATGGATTTAATTATCCAGGCTAAGGATGACAAGGCTGTTACAGAAAAATATAAAAACAGCATTGTTATGATGAACATCTCCAAGGTTGAACCCAACCGTAATCAGCCCCGTAAAAACTTTAACGAAGATGCGTTAAATGAACTCGCAGATTCCATAAAAGAGCACGGCATCATTGAACCTCTGATTGTGCAGGACAGAAAGTCATTCTACGAAATAATCGCCGGTGAGAGAAGATGGAGAGCTGCCAATATTGCAGGTCTTAAAGAAGTTCCCATCATCATCAAAGATCTTACCGAACAGGAAATAGTAGAGATTGCCCTCATTGAAAATATCCAGAGAGAGGATTTAAACCCGATTGAAGAAGCTGAGGCTTACAAGAGACTGATTGATGATTTCCACCTTAAGCAGGACGAAGTAGCGGATAAGGTTTCAAAGAGCCGTACCGCTATCACCAATACAATGAGACTCTTAAAGCTTTGCCCCGAGGTTCGTCAGATGGTAATCGATGAAATGATTACCGAAGGACATGCAAGAGCTTTACTTGGAATCGAAAATGCTGAGATTCAGACTGAACTTGCGCAGCAGGCTTTCGATCAGAAGATGAGCGTTAGAGAAATCGAAAAGCTCGTCAGAAATATCGGTAAAGAAAAGAAAGAGAAAGCCAAGAAGAACGAGCAGATTTCAATCGCTTACAAGGAATACGAAAACAAATTAAAAGAAAAACTCGGAACCAAAGTTAATATCTCCCTCAAGGAGAACGGTGCCGGAAAGATCGAAATAGATTTTTATTCCAACGATGATTTCGAAAGAATAATTGACTGTATTAAATAAAAATGAAGAAACACTATGGTTTACATAACATAGCAATGAGGTAATTGATGAACAGCGCGTTTTTAAATAAAATAGGGCTCGGAAATGTAGATATAGGGCACCTGTTTCTGATACTTTTTATCCTCTTGATTATTTTAATCCTTGGTGTGGGATATATCATTTACGAGAACATCAGATTCAGAATAGCATACAAAAAGTTCATGAAAGGCTCCACCGCCGACAGTTTGGAGGAAAAGATATTCCAGATGTGCGAGGAGCAGGATTCCTTAAGAAAGCTTGGCATCAAGCATTCAAGGGAAATCAAAGAGCTTTATGCAAAACATCAGTCAGCATTCCAGAAAGTAGGTCTCGTAAAATATGACGCTTTCAAGGAAATGGGCGGAAAGTTAAGTTTCTGTCTGGTGCTCTTGGATGAGAACGATACAGGTATTCTGATTAACTCAATTCACAACACTTCCGGGTGCTTTTGCTATTCAAAGAAGATTAAGAACGGAAAGTGCGATATTGTTTTAGGAGAAGAGGAACAGCTTGCGGTTGATAAGGCAACAAGAAGAAAAATGAAGATTGCCAAAGCTCTTCCCGACAATGTTGAGTCCGACAAAGACTGATAAAAGATTTTAAATTATTACATATAAAAATGAGCCGGCGAAAGGTTCAAAAGGAGATATTATGATAGACATTAAGTTTTTAAGAGAAAATCCTGAAGTAGTAAAGAAAAACATCGAAAACAAATTCCAGTTTGACAAGCTTCCCCTTGTAGACAAGGTAATCGAGCTTGACGAGCAGAGAAGAAAAACACAGCAGGAAGCTGACAACTTAAAGGCAAGCAGAAATGCTATCTCAAAGCAGATTGGTGCTTTAATGGCACAGGGCAAGAGAGAAGAAGCCGAAGAAGTTAAAAAGCAGGTTGCAGAAAATGCAAAGAGACTCGAAGAACTTGATG
>CAMYYF010000050.1:0-9469 GCA_947303375.1 uncultured Lachnospiraceae bacterium | reverse complement strand
GCAGATTAAACACTTTCTTAAGCACAAGAATTCCGCCGTGGCAGTCAATTTCCACAACATTCTCTTTTGTATAGGATTTTGGTGCTTTCATTAGCATTACAAGAACTTCATCAACGATTTCTTCGCCGTCAATTATGTGACCGTAATGTATTGTATGTGATTCTTCATCACACAATTTTTTTCCGTTAGGGCTTTTGAAAACCTTATCAGCGATTGCTATCGCCTCTTCACCAGATATTCTTATAATTCCTATGCCCGACGGTGAAAGTGCCGTACATATAGCTGCTATAGTATCCATATCAATACCCCTAAAACAGATGTGTTTCATGAAAACAAAAGGCTGCCGCAGCAGCCTTAAGGTTTTATTTCTTTAATGTGATTACTACTTTACGATAAGGCTCTTCTCCTTCGGAATGAGTAGTTACATAGCTGTCATTCTGTAATGCCGAATGGATTACTCTTCTCTCATAAGGATTCATGGGCTCAAGAGTAACGCTTCTTCTGGTTCTCTTAACCTTGAATGCCATGTTCTTTGCAAGATTCTCGAGAGTTTTGTTTCTTCTTTCTCTGTAGTTTTCGGTATCAACCTTAACTCTTAAGTATTCCTTGGTACCTTTGTTAACTACGAGTGAAACAAGATACTGAAGTGAATCGAGTGTCTGTCCTCTCTTGCCGATGAGAACGCCCATATCTTCGCCGGAAATCTCGATGTTTAAGCAGTTTTCTTCAGCATCGTATTTAGCCTTTACTTCGTTTTCGATTTCCATTTTTGCGAGTACGTCTTTTAAGAACTCTGTTGCTCTCTTTTCAACGTCTGCTGCGTCAATGTTAATCTCACGCTTCTTAGGCTCTTCCTTTTTAACTTCTGCCTTAACTTCAGCTTTCTCTTCTTTCTTTACTTCTTTTTTGTTTTCTTTGAATTCTTTCTTTTCTTTCTTGAATTCTTTTTTGTTCTCTTTCTTTTCGCTCTCGGAATCCTGAGTAAATACAGCCTTAGCTTCTTCGATTTCTTCGCTCTTTGCTCTGGCCTTGATTACTGCGGGTTTTGAACCGATTCCAAGGAAACCTGTAGAACCTTCATCTATAACTTCATATTCAAGTGAACTGCTTGTAACAACAAAATGTGTGCAGGCCTCGGTAATTGCATCCTGTACGGTCTTTGCACTAAATTCCATATATTCCATATTATTCATACCCCTTTGATTACTTATTGTTTTTTTCGTTAAAATCTTTTACCATTCTTGCCTTTGATGCAATGCTTCCGCCTGAAGAAGATCCGCTCTTCTTTGCTGCAGCTATATCATCAACTTTCTTTCTTGCTGACTTAAAAGGATTTTCAGGCATCTGCTGTTCGTTATTCTTGTCGCTCTTATTTCTTGCATAAGGATTTACATATTTGGTTGAGCCTTTTGCTCTTTCATTAATTCCCTGTGCAATAACGCCTTTTTTCTTAAGCTTTTCTTCATATTTGGACTGATTCTTTTCGATTACCTTATCAATATCCATCTTGTCGATGTACTTGTTGATTGCAACCTGCTGAATCGTTCTTACTACTGCACCGACAATCCAGTAGATACCCATACCTGCGGGAAGTGACAAACAGAAGAATGCGGACATAATCGGCATAAATGTGTTCATCATCTTCATTGATGACATCATGGGGTTTTCTTCCTGACCCTTCTTCGAATCATCGTTCTGAGCTGTAGGTGCAAGTTTTACACTTATCCACTGTGTAAGAGCTGCAAGTAAAGGAATCATTACGGCTACAAGGATAACAAGTATCCAGCCAAGTGAATCACCTGTTAATCTGTCTGCCCATGCAGTCTTGATATTATCCAAAGGTGAATAACCGATGTTGATTCCGAGGAAAGTATTGAATAATCTTAATTTTTCCTGTGTTTCAGAAATACTGCTAACCAGATTGGAATTTCCTGCAAAGAAATCTTTAAGATAAGACCAGTCTGCAGAACTTGCTCTGTTTAATACATCAATAAATGTATTTCTGGTTGTTTCTACATTTGCAACTGCCTTATCGCCGTTTATAAGATTGCTTGTAATATTGTCAATCGAAATCGTATCGATATTTAAGAATTCAGGTTTGAACTGTTTCTTATATGCTGCAAATGATGAAATGTTGCTGACTGTTTTTTCTGTAAGTGTCTTAGAGAAAATATTGGCGGGTGCCATTACTTTGTGTGAATCCTGAATAAATTTGGCTGATTTCATAAACATATCAGGATTTTCAACAAGATTTGTTGTTGTATTAACACCCATCATGGTATTAACAGTATCCATGAATACTTTCTTTACCATGGGAACATATGCGGGAATTGCATAGATAACACGGTAAAGTGCAAAAAGGATAGGCATCTGGATCAAAAGCTGAACGCAGCTGCCGGTAGGTGATACTCCGTATTTAGCATAAACCGCATTGGTTTCCTGCTGCATCTGCTGCATTAAATCAGGATCTTTTGTACCTTTGTACTTAGCCTGAATAGCCTGAATCTCAGGATTCATGATTGCAGACATTTTGGAGAACTTCTGCTGTTTAATTGTTAAGGGTAACATTAAAAGATAAATAATAACTGTAAAGATGATAATTGCAACACCGAGATTGGCTGTTCCGCCCCAAAGTGTTGCGATTTTATCAAGAACAAATACAATTCCGTTCATTAATTTACCGAGAACCCAGGCAACCTGGCCGATAATAAATGTGGAATTCTGAGTCAATATCAAATCGAACAATTCTGCCTCCTGTTACGGTACGGGATCGTAACCGCCTTTGGAGAAAGGATTACATCTTAAAATTCTCCAGGCAGCCAAAAAACCGCCTTTAATTGCTCCGTACTTTTCAATGGCTTCAAGGCCATACTGACTGCAGCACGGATAATAAGGGCAGCGTGTAGTCTTTAAAGGTGATAAATATTTTTGATATAACTTTATGATAAAAATAAGAATTTTCTTCATTAATAAAAGATATATTTATATCTAACCTTTAACGGTGTCCAGTGTACCGTTCAATTTCATTAAATGTAATAATGCGCTCTCAATACCCGCATAATCGCAGGCGTCAGATCCTTTACGCGCGATGACTACTATGTCTAAACCACTATTAAACATTTTTTCGTGTAGTCTGTAACTTTCTTTTATGAGTCTTTTTAATCTGTGTCTTACAACACTGTTGCCGACTTTTTTACTTACCGAAATTCCGAGTCTGTTTCTGTCCGAATTGTTTTTCAACGTATATATTACCAAATACTTGTTTGCATATGATCTGCCGGACGTATATACATTCACAAAATCCCGATTATTCTTTAAAGAATCAGTAAAAATCATAATTTCCAAATAGTGTGAAAAAAAGGCCACATTACTGCGGCCTCTGATATCTTAATTAAGCTGATAAAACTTTTCTTCCCTTAGCTCTTCTAGCCTGTAAAACTTTTCTTCCGCCGGGAGTACTCATTCTTGCTCTGAAGCCATGAACTTTATTTCTCTGTCTCTTCTTAGGCTGAAATGTCATTTTCATAAAAGCTTACCTCCATTTCCTATACGTCGAAAACATCATAAATTATATAAGAATAAGGATATGCAGTCAAGAAAAAATTATTACATTATATATAAGAAAAAACTTAAAAAAATTTCACAATCAACATATAGAATTGAAAATTTTATCAACAACAAAATATGGAAAAGCCCAATTTTTCCAGTTAAAATAATGAATTTACATAAAAATATCAACAGAATGTTGATAAATTGTTGATATTTTATTTTTATGGTTTAAATCCTGTTTTTAAGTTTTTAAATTTGTAGGACAAACCTTTTAAAGCCAATTTTTTAAAAAATTTCAGATTTTTTGATATTTCCCTAAACAATCGCATTTTTGCTTCTTTTATGAGATTTTGTTTTTACCGGTCAAAATGTTAATTCACATTTATAAACATTATGAACCTTAAAAGGTGCATAATTCACATAAAAGTTAACATAAATTATTATACAAACCTAACTTTTTTAAGGACTTAAAAATTTGATTTTATTTAGATAATTCAATATAATATAGTAGGTTAAGGAGGCATAATTTATGAAACCGGTTCAAGAAAAATGGGATATTATCAAAAACGCTGTAATTACTGACTACGGAATATCCCAAATAGCTGTTAAACTCTGGATAGATCCAATGGAATATTACAGTGAAACAGATGATACCGTAACCATAATTTTACCTAACGACAAAGCCAATATCATTGAACTTCTGACTGAAAAATACAGAGATTTCTTTATTATTGCAATTTATGAGACTTTAAACAACGAATATGAAGTCAAATTCATAGCTGATGAGAAAAAGCCTCAGGAAGAAAGCAATAATCAAAAAATAGTTCAGGAAAAAGAATCCACCAACACAAGTCTTATAAAAAAATATACATTTGATAATTTCGTTACCGGTAATAATGAATTTGCCGTAAGCGCTTGTCTTGCTGTGGCTGAAACTGCAGGAACCGACAGCAATACTTACAATCCTTTATATATTTACGGAGGATCCGGACTTGGCAAAACTCATTTAATGCATGCTATCGGAAATTATTTAAATGAGCATAATCCTTCTTTGAAGATTTTATATGTTACAAGTGAAAACTTTACAAATGACGTAGTTAATTCTTTAAGAAGTGATAAAAAATATAATACAGATTCCATGTCCGCATTAAAAGACAAATACAGAAATGTGGATGTTCTTTTAATTGATGATATTCAGTTTGTAATAGGTAAGGAAGCTACACAGGTTGAATTTTTTAATACCTTTAATGCTTTATTTGAAAACGGTAAATCTATTATTATTTCATCTGATAAACATCCTAAATATATGGAATTTTTGGATGAAAGATATTTAACTCGTTTCCAGATGGGACTTCAGGTTGATGTTCAGCCGCCTAACTATGAAACAAGAAAAGCTATTTTAATTCAGTTAAATCAGAAACACGGAAATAAAATAAGTGATGAAATTTTAACTTATATTACAGATAATATCAGTTCCAACATAAGAGAACTTGAAGGAGCTTATAATAAACTGATTGCCTTATCCAGAATTTCTTCTGATGAAATTACATTAGAAATGGCTAAAAACAGTTTAAAAGATATTATAAATCCTAATAAAACAAAAGTTATCAACTTTGATGTAATACTTGATGAAGTATCAAAACATTACAATATTTCAATAAATGATATTTTATCAACCAAAAAGAATAAAGAAATTGCTACAGCCAGACAGATTGTAATGTATCTTTGCGATAAATTAACAGAAGATACAAAGAGCAATATCGGTAAAAAGATGAAAAAGGATCATGCTACCGTAATTCATAATATAAATAAGGTAAAAGAATCAATTGAAAATGATCCTTCTTTTGAAAAAAATATCGATTCTTTAATTAAAACAATTACATCTTTATAAACATATTTTCCATTTAAAAAATAGCCTTTTTATGCTATAATTAATTAGTTATCAACATATCAACACTGCCTATTAATATTTTTATTATAGTTTATAAATTAATTAGTTAAGGAGACCGGAAAAATGCGAATTACGATTGATAAGGTTAAATTTATAAATTCAATCAATATTGTTAATAAAGCTACATCTAAAAAACCTAATTTAAATACAAGCGGATGTATATTAATTGATGCTACAAAAGGTTATATAAGACTTCTTGCCAATAATGAAGATATGGCAATTCAAAGTATTGTTGAAGGTGAAATATCCGAAGAAGGTATGGTTGGTGTTAATGCCGATCAGCTTAAAAATCTTATAGTTAAATATCCTGACGGTAAAATTAATATCTTTTACAATGAAAGAGAAGATGAAGATTCAATTAATGTTTTAATAGAAAATAACAATATTAAAGCAACTATTCCGGGAAAAGAAGGTTATTTATTTAATGACATTCCTGAAATTGACAGAAATAAGAGACTGGAAATAAGCCAGTATGCTTTAAAAGATATTATAAGAAGAACTATCTTTTGTACTTCTTTAAATTCAATTAATAAAATTCTTGAAGGTGAATTATTTATCATTAAAAACGGAATTTTAAGAGTTGAAGCTGTTGAACAGAGCAGAGTAGCAATAAGACAGATTGAAATCAACAATAATGAAATTGATGAAAGACTTATCATAAAAGGATCCAGTCTTAATGAACTTATTAAAATAATGTCTGATGATACAGAGCAGAATATTGATATGTATTTTATGAAAGATAATGTTGTATTCGAATTTGATCAGAACATTATTGTAATGAGATTAATTGAAGGTAATTTCTTTGATTCATCAAATTTAAAATATAAAGATTATATTACAAAAGTTGATATCAATAAGAGAAGTATTTATGAATGTCTGGACAGATCTACATTATTTGCAAATGACGGAGATAAAAAGAGCGTTAAATTTGTAATTACAAATGATAATTTAAATATAAACGTTATTTCTCAGACAGGTGCTTTAAATGAAAATATTGAAATTGCCAAAGAAGGCGATGATATTGAAATTAACTTTAATCCTAAGTTATTTATAGATGCATTAAAAGCAATTGATGATGAAACAGTAACAATTTATCTGCTTGGAAAGAAATTCCCTTGCTTTATCAGAAAAGAAGATACATATAACTATGTAATTCTTCCTATATTGGGATAATATTATGGAATTTTATTTAAAAGACGATTTTATAAAATTAGGCCAGCTTTTAAAAGCTGCAAATCTGGTTGAAAACGGAGCTGATGCAAAATTTGAAATTCAGGACGGAAAAGTTTTTGTAAACGGCGAAGTTGAATATCAGAGAGGTAAAAAAATTTATAAAGACGATATTGTTAAATATAATGGCAAGGAAATTGTCGTAAAAAAAATTTAATTAATATCTTTTATGATAAAAAATAAAAATAATTGGTGAAAAATGATTATAAAATCACTGGAACTGGAAAATTTCAGAAATTACAAAAATCTTCATTTGTATTTTGATGAAGGTACAAATATATTAACCGGTGAAAATGCTCAGGGAAAAACGAATATTCTTGAAGCAATTTATTTGTGTTCGACTACAAAATCCCATAAAGGAAGCAAAGACAGTGAGATTATAAATTTCGACAGTGAAGAAAGTCATTTAAGATCGATTATTGATAAAAAAAATGAAGAATTAAGAATTGATATACATTTAAGAAAATCAAAATCCAAGGTTATTGCTCTTAATCTTGAAAAACTTAAAAAAACTTCCGAACTTATAGGAATTCTTAATGTTGTTTTATTTTCTCCTGAAGATTTGAATATTATAAAAGGCGGTCCTTCTTACAGAAGATCTTTTATAGATATGCAAATTTGCAGACTTGATTCTTCTTATGTTTTTAATTTAAGCAATTACAACAAGATAATTGATCAGAGAAATAAGCTCCTAAAAGATATATATTTCCAGCCGGCATTAAGAGAAACTCTTTTCATCTGGGATTCACAGCTTCAAAGCTACGGAAGCCAGGTAATAAAGAAGAGAAGAGAGTTCGTAAAAGAATTAAATGACATCGTAAAAGAAATTCATTATAAACTGACAGGTCAGAAAGAGTTTCTTGATATCAGATATGAGCCGGACACCGAAGAAGATAAAATCGAGGAAACCTTAAAAGAAAACGCAGAAAAGGATTTGAAAAGTAAAATCACTTCCTGCGGTCCTCACAGAGATGATTTTATTATAAACATCAACGGAATGGATGCCAGAAAATACGGTTCGCAGGGACAGCAGAGAACCGCAGCATTATCGCTTAAACTGGCAGAAATTGAAATCGTAAAAAGAAATACCAACGACAATCCTATATTTTTGCTGGATGATGTTTTATCCGAGCTTGATTCAAACAGACAGAACATGCTTTTAGAGAGCATCAGTAATATTCAGACAATTATTACATGTACCGGACTTGATGATTTTGTAAACGAGAGATTTAAAATCGACAGAGTATTCGACGTACATAACGGAATAGTGGAAGTAGTAGAATAAATATATTTTTTCAGAGGTATATATGGAAAACAAAAACAAAGATCAGGAATACGGCGCGGACCAGATTCAGGTACTTGAAGGTTTGCAGGCAGTAAGAAAAAGACCGGGTATGTACATCGGAAGTACATCAATCAGAGGCCTTCATCATCTTGTATATGAGATAGTTGATAACTCTGTAGACGAAGCTCTGGCCGGTTTTTGTAATACCATCACGGTTACCTTAAACAAGGATAATTCCGTAACGGTAGAAGATAACGGCAGAGGTATTCCCGTAGGTATCAACCATAAAACAGGTGTTTCGGCCGTAGAACTTGTATTTACCAAGCTTCACGCAGGCGGAAAATTCGGTGGTGGAGGATACAAAGTATCAGGTGGTCTTCACGGCGTAGGTGCATCCGTTGTTAATGCGCTTTCAAAATGGCTTGAAGTTGAAATTTGCAGAGACGGTGAAATCTATTTCCAGAGATACGAAGACGGCGGCAAAAATGCAGAGCCTTTAAAGGTACTCGGAAAATGTGATGCTGAAAAGACCGGTACAAAGGTAACTTTCCTTCCCGATGACAGAATTTTCGACGAGACCGTATTTGATTTTGATACATTAAAGAACAGATTCAGAGAGACAGCTTTCCTTACAAAAGGTTTAAAGATAATTTTCATCGATACCAGACATGAGGAAGTAAAGGAAAGAACATTCCATTACGAAGGCGGTATCAAGGAATTTGTATCTTACTTAAACAGAGGAAATACGCCTCTTTACAACGATATTCTTTATTTCGAAGGAACCAAGAACAATATTGCGGTGGAAGTTGCCATCCAGCATAATGACGGATTTAACGAAAGTGTTTACAGTTTCGTTAACAATATAAATACTCCCGAAGGCGGTATGCATTTAACAGGTTTCAGAAATGCAATTACCAAGACCTTCAACGATTATGCGAGAACAAACAAGATCCTAAAAGACGCAGATTCCAATTTATCGGGTGAAGATATAAGAGAAGGTCTTACGGCAATTATTTCCGTAAGAATCGAAGAGCCTCAGTTTGAAGGCCAGACAAAGCAGAAGTTAGGAAATGCCGAGGCAAGAGTGGCAGTTGATTCGGTTGTAAGCGAACAGCTCACATATTACCTTGAGCAGAATCCTCAGGTAGCAAAGATTATATGCGAAAAATCCCTCCTTGCACAGCGTGCACGTGATGCCGCAAGAAAAGCAAGAGATATGGCCAGAAGAAAAACCGCTCTTGAAGGTATGGCACTTCCCGGAAAACTTGCAGACTGTTCCGACAAGGATCCCAAGAACTGTGAAATCTACATAGTCGAGGGAGATTCCGCGGGCGGTTCCGCAAAGACAGCCCGTGACAGAGCAACTCAGGCTATCCTTCCTCTTAGAGGTAAGATTTTAAACGTAGAAAAAGCAAGACTTGACAAGATATATGCAAATGCCGAGATTAAGGCAA
>CAMYYF010000049.1:0-9515 GCA_947303375.1 uncultured Lachnospiraceae bacterium | reverse complement strand
AGATGCTTGAGAGGTGATCACATGATTAAAAAAGAGATGATTGCAATGTTACTCGCAGGCGGTCAGGGAAGCAGACTCGGTGTGCTGACGGCAAAGGTTGCCAAGCCCGCAGTTTCTTTCGGAGGAAAATACAGAATTATCGATTTTCCTTTAAGTAACTGTATCAATTCGGGTGTTGACACTGTCGGTGTATTGACACAGTATCAGCCGCTTCGTCTTAATACTCATATCGGAATCGGTATTCCCTGGGATCTTGACAGGAATATCGGTGGTGTAACGGTCCTTCCTCCTTATGAGAAAAGTACCGATACCGAGTGGTATACGGGTACCGCTAATGCTATCTATCAGAACCTGGATTATATGGAAAGCTATAATCCCGACTATGTTCTGATTCTTTCGGGAGACCATATCTACAAGATGGATTACGAGGTAATGCTCGACTTCCACAAAAAGAACGGTGCGGAGGTTACAATTGCTGCTATGCCTGTTCCTTTGGAGGAAGCCAAGAGATTCGGTATCGTAATCACGGATGAAAACAGAAAGATTACGGATTTCGAGGAAAAACCCGCAAATCCGAGAAGCAATCTGGCTTCTATGGGAATTTATATCTTCAACTGGAAGACATTAAAAGAAGCGCTTCTGGCTAAATCCGATCAGCCTAATCTGGATTTCGGAAAACATATCATTCCTTACTGTCATGAAAAGGGAGCTCCGTTGTACGCATATGAATACAACGGCTACTGGAAGGACGTAGGAACCCTTCATTCTTATTGGGAAGCCAATATGGAACTTATCGACATAGTTCCGGTATTTAACCTTTATGAGGAATACTGGAAGATATATACAAAGTCGGATACACTTCCGCCTCAGTATATAGCAGACAATACCGTCATTGAAAAGTGCCTTATTGGAGAAGGAACAGTTATTTATGGGGAAGTATACAATTCTATTATCGGTTGTGGGGTTACGATCGAAGAAGGAACTGTAGTACGCGATTCAATCATTATGAATGATACGTGTATCGGCAAGAATTGTGAGATAAACAAAGCAATTATCGCCGAGAACGTTGAAATCGGAAATAATGTAAAACTTGGTGTGGGTGAAGAAGTTGATAATGAGACCGATCCTCATATTTATAATCACGGACTGGTTACAGTAGGTGAGAAGACGGTCATTCCCGATGGCATAAGCGTCGGAAAGAATTCCGTTATCGCGGGAAATATCAAATCTGAAGACCTGGAAAATATGAGTTTGGCCAGTGGCAAAACGTTGATTAAGGCAGGTGATGAAGTATGAGAGCGATAGGAATCATATTAGCGGGCGGACATTCAAACCGTATGAGAGAACTTGCACAGAAACGTGCCATTTCGGCTATGCCCATCGCCGGAAGCTACAGAAGTATCGACTTTGCTTTAAGTAATATGTCAAATTCGCATATTCAGAAAGTAGCAGTACTCACACAGTATAACGCAAGAAGCCTTAACGAACATTTAAGCTCATCCAAATGGTGGGATTTCGGTAGAAAACAGGGCGGTCTGTATGTTTTCACACCTATTGAAACGAGCGAAAACAGCAACTGGTACAGAGGTACAGCAGATGCTATTTACCAGAATCTCGAATTCTTAAAAATGAGTCATGAGCCTTATGTAGTAATTGCATCAGGCGACTGCGTTTACAAACTTGATTACAACAAACTTCTTGAATATCATATCGACAAAAAGTCCGATATCACGGTTGTTGTAAAAGAAATGCCTGAGGGCGAAAACGTTGACAGATACGGTGTTCTTAAAATGAACGAAGAGAACCGTATCGAAGAATTTGAAGAAAAACCCATTGTGGCTAAGTCAAATATCGTATCCTGCGGTATCTACGTAATCAGAAGAAGACTTCTGATCGAGCTTATTGAAAAAGCCAACGAAGAGGGAAGATACGATTTTGTAGCCGATATTCTTATCCGTTACAAGAACATGAAGAGAATATTCGGTTTCAAACTCGAGAGTTACTGGAGAAATATCGCCAGCGTCGAGGATTATTACGAAACAAACATGGATTTCTTAAAGAAAGACGTCAGAAACTACTTCTTCAGAGAATATCCTGATGTGTATTCGAAAGTCGATGACCTGCCTCCCGCTAAATACAATGTGGGTGCCAAGGTAAAAAATAGTCTCGTTTCCAGTGGTAGCATCATCAACGGAACGGTAGAAAATTCATTAATTTTCAAAAATGTTTTCGTTGGTAACAATTGTGTGGTTAAGAATTCCATCATTTTGAACGATGTATATATTGGAGACAATACTTATCTTGAAAACTGTATTGTTGAAAGTCGGGATACTATCAGAGCCAATTCCAATTATGTCGGAGAGGGCGAGATTAAAATATTGATAGAGCAAAACGACAGATACTCGATTTAAAACGAACTACTTAGGGAGGGGGATAATTATGAAGATTACAGATGTGAGAGTTCGTAAAATGACTGACGGTGGAAAACTTAAAGGAGTTGCGAGCATCACTTTCGATGACGAGTTCGTAGTACACGACATCAAGATCATCGAAGGCGAAAAAGGACTGTTTGCAGCAATGCCTTCAAGAAAAGCCGGCGACGAGGGTTACAGAGACATCGCTCATCCGATTAAAACGGAAACCAGAAATTACATTCAGACAGAAGTTTTGACTGCTTACGAAAATATGCCTGAAGAATGATGAACTCTGAAATGTAGAGGGGATTAATATAACAGGAAAAGGGAGCCGAAAGGCTCTCTTTTTCGTTGCCAAATTGCAACTTAGACATAGTGTGACGCAACTTAGCACAGGGTTTATTGTTTTGAGTTTCTTTTTGGGATATCGTGTGCTCATAAAGAAAAGCGAAAGGATATTTTATGATGAAAAACACGAATGAAAAGAAAACAGGAAGATTTATGGAAGGCTTCAGATTTTTAATCTATGGTCTTGAAGTATTCGGAGTAATAGGATTTGAACTTCTCTGGGGATTTGTAATCGAACCTCTTTTATACAAAAGGGGAGTCAATGATTTTAATACATGGCAGATGATTGTTCACTGGGTTGTTACCTGCATTGCATGGGGACTCGGAGCACTTTTGGTAGTAAAAGAGTGCAGGAAGAAATCAGGTCTTGATCTTATAGGAAATATAAAAAATGCATCGTTTTTTAACAAAGAAAACAAGATTAAAATTTGGCAGTGGATTTTAATCATGCTCGGCATTATTCTCTGTCTTGTATCCACTTGGATTGACTGGAACGGAAGCAAGGTTTTGGCTGAGTTTCACAGTCGCGGACCTTTACTTTTTGTATTTCAATATATCTATTATCTCTTTGAAGTTATGCTCGTTTTGCTTATAATAATCTTTGGACAGACGGCATTTGAAAAATGGTTTAAAAACAACAAGATTCCTTTCGGTGGAATTCTTGTAGCACTTACCTGGGGACTCGGACACTGGTTAACAAAAGGCTCGCTTTTCGCGGGACTGTATACGGCGGTCGGCGGATTTATTTTCGGCAGTGCATATCTTTTATGTAACAGAAATGTTAAACTGTCATATGTATTACTTTGCATTATGTTTATTTTATAAGGAATCACATGAAATTAATTAAGACCAAAGAAGAAAATCTCGAAGAGAATTATCTTGAACTTCATTACGATACGATTGACGAAGAAACGAGTGAGGTTCTTGACAGATTAAGAGATACTCTTCGATATATCGAAGGAACATTTGAAGATAAAAAAGTGACCGTTGCCCTGACAGATATCTTTTATATTGAAACGGTGGACAGGAAAACTTTTGCATACACCAAAGATATGTGTGTCGAGATAAAAGAGGCACTAAGAGATATTCTTGAAGAGTATTCAAACATAGGCTTTGCGCGAATAAGCAAATCAACCATCGTGAATATTTACAAGATTAAAAAACTTCAGGGCGACATCAATATGAGGGTTATCATTTTCTTAAAGAATGATGAAAAACTCATTATGAACAGAAGTTATAAAAACGAATTTTACGAAAGACTAAATAAACTTCAGGGGAGGAAAACGAAATGAAACTTATAAATAAAAAGAACTTCATATCGATTGTTTGCATTTTTTTTACCCTGATTACTTGCGGAAAACTATTGGCAGAAAAATTGTCAAATTTTACGGATAAGTATTATACGGATAATATCTTTACAATACTTGCTTTTTCGGTATTAATTACCCTGATTCTTTCCGTGCATTATTACCTTCAGAAATTCCCGTTCCTTCTGGTGTTTGCAGGTCAGTATATTGTAACGGTAGGCATTGTTTTCTTATGTATCTGGATACATGGTCTTTTATCAAGTAATGCGCCGACGGCATATCTGGATATGTTCTGGTCGATTACGATTCCGTTTTTTGCGGGAGCGATAGTTTATTACATCTGTTTCTTTTATCAGATAAAAAAAGCTAACAAAATTTTGGAACAATTGCAGTAAAATTCTAAGAAGTATCGCAAAAGAACAGCAGGAGTAAAATTATTAAGAAAAGGTGTGGGACACACACCTTTTTTATATTTATCTGAAAAAACGGCGAAAATATGGTATAATAAAGTGTTTGAGTTAATTATATGAGGTATTGAAAATGTTTATTATAGTCGGACTCGGAAATCCCGGAAAAGAATATGAGAACACCAGGCACAATGCAGGTTTTAACAGCATTGATGTGCTTGCAAACAAATATAATATTAGCATCAGAGAAGCCGAGCATAAAGCTCTGGTCGGAAAAGGATATATAGAGGGGCAGAAGGTAATTCTTGTAAAGCCTCAGACCTATATGAACAATTCGGGCGAGGCTGTAAGGGAGATAACGGATTACTACAAGGTTGATCCCGAGAGTGAATTAATCGTGCTTTATGATGATATATCGTTGCCCGTAGGAACGCTTCGAATAAGGGATAAAGGCTCTGCCGGCGGACATAACGGTATTAAGAGTCTTATCTCACATCTCGGTACTCAGGTGTTTTTAAGAATTAAGGTCGGTGTAGGAGACAAAATCCCCGAGATGGACCTTGTAAATCATGTGCTCGGACATTTTAACAAAGATGATTCCGAAGTTATGAAAGAGTCCTTTACGAAGGCTGCAGAGGCAACGGTAATGATGCTTGGCGGCGATATCGAGCGGGCCATGAATATTTACAATAAAAAGCCTAAAAAAGAAAAGCCTGCAAAGGAAGAGGCTGAAGCAAAAGAAAGCGCCGAGAATTCAGACGAAAACAAACCCGAATAAGAATAATTTTATGATATAGATACATGGAAGTTTTTTACGCACCGCTTTATGAAAACAAAGAGTTTTCAAAAGCACATGAAGTTTTAAAGAATAAGAAATCGGTTTATGTGCCGGCTACGACGGACTCGCAGAAGATACACCTGTCCCACGCATTCGGCGCTTCTTTTGACGTACGTTTTATCATTACCTACGACGATATAAGAGCAAACGAAATCCTCGAAGAGAGCCGTATGTACGACAAGGATGTCGTATATTTTAAGGGCAAGGATATCTGCTTTTATCAGGCCGACATCTGTGGCAATCAGATAGCACAGGAGAGACTTCGTACACTTAGAAATTTCAGGGAAAATGACAAGCTTACGGTAGTTACCACAATCGATGCATTGATGACGCCCGTAGTTCCGCCCGAAGTTTTTAACGAGAATATAGTTTCAATCAGTGTCAGACAAATCTGTGAGCTTGAGGCCTTAAGATACAAACTAATTCATATGGGATATGAAATGTCCGATATCGTCGAAACGCCCGGACAGATGCGTATTCAGGGCGGTATTTTAGATATTTTCGATCTTACCATGGACAATCCCGTGCGTATTGAATTTTGGGGCGACGAAGTCGATTCCATCAGATTTTTTGATGCGCAGTCACAGCGTTCAATCGAAAAAGTTAAAAGCGTAACCTTCTATCCTGCGACCGAAAATGTTATAGACGAGGACATTTTCAGAGAAGGTCTAAAAAAGATTACCAAGGAATCCAAGGAACACGAAAAGAAATTAAGAGAAGCTTTCAAAACCGAGGAAGCGGCGAGAGTAAAGTTTGAGAGAGAAGAGTTTGATTTAAAGGTTTCCCAGTTTGCGAATAAAGTCAATCTTGACGGATACATCAAATATTTTTATCCTGCGGCGTCGGGCTTTTTAAGCCTTTTTAAAGACAGAAAAACCATCATTTGCATTGATGAACCGAAGAAAGTCGATAAAAAGGGCGAGGAGAGCGAAGCGGAGTTTATCGACAGCTTTAAACACAGAGTCGAAATGGGCTATGCGCTTCCCGGACAGCTTAAACTTCTTCAGGCCTATGCGGAAGTAAAGAAACAGTATTTATCCTTCCCCTGCGTTAAACTGGCAAGTTTTGACGACGAGCCGGGCAGGGATGATTATGCGGTTAACTTTAATACCGTCAGCGTTCCGAGCTATAACGGAGCCATAACAGAGCTCATAAAAGACCTCGAAAGATATCATCGCGAAGGCTACCGCGTAATGGTATTCAGCGCATCAAAAACAAGAGCGCGAAGAATCGCGGATGATATTTCAAGAGAAGGCATAGCGGCGTTTTATTCGGACAACAGGGAAAGAGTATTAAACAAAGGCGAAATAATGACCTTTGCAGGCACGCTAAAAAAAGGTTTTGTTTACAGAAACCTTAAGTTTGCGATGCTTTCCGATTCGGATATTTTCGGCAGGGAAAGAAAGAAAAGAAGAGGCAAAAAATATTCCGGATTAAAGATATTTGATTATAACGAACTTAAAGTCGGTGACTTTGTCGTACACGAAGAATACGGTATCGGTATTTACCGCGGTATCGAAAAAATCAGTCAGGACAGAATCACCAAAGACTATATGAAGGTTGAGTATGCAAAGGGAGATAATCTCTATGTTCCCGCAACCTCTTTTGATATCATAGGCAAGTATTCATCCTCCGAGGGCGCGACGCCGAGACTTAACAGATTAAGCGGTAAGGAATGGGTTGCAACCAAGGCAAAAGTTAAAGAGGGTGTTGAAGAAACAGCAAGAGAACTTGTTGAACTTTATGCCGAAAGACAAAAGCTCAAAGGTCATATTTACGAGAAGGATTCACTTTGGCAGAAAGAATTCGAAGAGATGTTTCCGTATGAGGAAACCGCAGACCAGATGGATGCAATCAATGCGGTTAAGAACGATATGGAAACGGGTAAGGTCATGGACCGTCTTATCTGCGGCGACGTAGGCTTCGGAAAGACCGAAGTTGCAATACGTGCGGCATTCAAAGCGGTTATGGGCGGAAAGCAGGTTGTTTACCTCGTACCGACCACTATTTTAGCTGACCAGCATTACAATACCTTCAAGGAAAGAATGAAAAACTATCCGATTTCGATAGAACTTTTATGTCGTTTCAGAAGTCCCGCACAGCAGCGTGCGACCATAAAAAGAATGAAAGAAGGCCAGGTTGATATCGTAATCGGTACACACAGACTTTTATCAAAGGATGTGGAGATAAAAAATCTCGGTCTCCTTATCATCGATGAAGAGCAGAGATTCGGCGTAGGACACAAGGAAAAGATTAAGAAATTAAGAAAAGACGTGGATGTATTAACCTTATCCGCGACACCTATTCCGAGAACTCTTCACATGAGCTTGACAGGCATCAGAGACATGTCGCTTCTTGAAGAAGCGCCTGTTGACAGACTGCCGATACAGACATTTATCCTCGAGTATAACGAGGAATTTATAAGAGAAGCAATAAACCGCGAAATATCAAGAGGCGGACAGGTTTACTTCGTGCATAATATCGTCAGAGACATCGATCTTGAAGCAGAGGCAATCAGCAAGCTGGTACCTAATGCCAGAGTGCGTTTTGCCCACGGTCAGATGAACGAAAAAGAACTCGAGGATATTATGTATGAATTTGTGCGCGGAGAAATTGACGTACTTATTTCAACTACCATCATCGAAACCGGTCTTGATATTCCGAATGTAAATACAATCATAATTGACAATGCAGACAGATTCGGTCTTGCACAGCTTTATCAGCTTCGAGGAAGAGTCGGTCGAAGCAACAGAAGCGCATATGCGTTCTTAATGTATCAGCAGAACAAGGTAGTCAGTGAAATTGCTCAAAAGCGTCTTGAAGCGATTCGCGAATTCACAGATTTAGGATCCGGCTTTAAGATAAGTATGAGGGACCTTGAGATAAGAGGGGCCGGCAATCTTTTAGGATATAAGCAGTCGGGGCATATGGAAGCCGTCGGTTACGAGCTCTACTGCAAGATGTTAAACGATGCTATTATCGAAGCCAAGGGCGAAGAGGTAATTGACAATTACAACACGAGAATCGACTTAAACATCGATGCTTACATGCCTCCCGAATACATCATAAATGAGAACGAAAAACTCATTATGTACCAGAGAATAGCCTCGATAAACGGCAAGGTTGACTATGATGAAATGATTGAGGAATTAACCGACCGATTCGGCAAAGTACCCAAGCAGGCGGATTATCTTTTAAGACTGGCTCTTTTAAAGAGTACGGCCAGGGAAGAATACGTAACTTTGGTCAGAGGGTCGGAAGGAAAGATAAGAGTCGATTTGTATCCGCAGGCCAAGGTTGATCCCGACAAGCTGGTTGATTTCATAAAATCATATCCTAAAATACGTTTTGTGAACGGCAGTATTCCCGGATTCGAGATAAATTACGAAATGTGCGGACTGCCCGAGAGAGATGAGGAAAAGCTCCTTGAAACCGCGGAAAAGTTTATAAGGGATATGCGCTGCATCATCACGGATTAACGGCTGTAATTGAAATAGGTGGCATTTTAGTATATAATATATTAGTTATGCAGTTTAAAATGAGCGGATTGTGTGAATTCGCCCGACATATAAAAATGAAAGACGAGAGTGGAGAAAATGGAACACATTTATGTACCGAAGGGATACAGATCCCCTCAGAGCATCAAAGAAACAGAAGTAGCAATCAAGGAAGTAAAGGACTATTTTGAAAGAGCTTTAGCTGATGCACTCAATTTGACCAGAGTATCGGCGCCCCTTTTCGTATGGCCTTCATCAGGTTTAAACGACAACTTAAACGGTGTTGAGAGACCTGTTAAGTTCGGCATCAGAGAGCATGACGATGCAGAGGTTGAAATCGTTCATTCTCTTGCAAAATGGAAAAGAATGGCTCTTCACGAGTACGGCTTTAAAAAGGGCGAAGGCCTTTATACCGATATGACCGCCATCAGAAGAGATGAGGATACGGACAATCTTCATTCAATCTATGTCGATCAGTGGGACTGGGAGAAAATAATTGATAAGGACGAAAGAAATTTCGACACCCTAAAAGAAACAGTCTTCAGAATTTACATGGCTATCAAGCAGACTGAGTTTTATATCTGCGGAAAATATCATTTCATGGATCCGTTCCTTCCCAATGAAATCTTTTTCATTACAACACAGGAACTTGAAAACATGTATCCCGACAAGACTCCCAAGGAAAGAGAGAATCTTATCACCAA
>CAMYYF010000048.1:0-9575 GCA_947303375.1 uncultured Lachnospiraceae bacterium | reverse complement strand
GATCGAGTGTATCGGGATCCCATCTGTATCCGCCCATAAAGAAAGTATCCTTGGCACCGTGATCCCTTATAACATGTCTTATAAGATTTTTGTAAGAGGTTTTGTAATCGTCCGAAACGCAGAAACATCCTTCGTTTTCGGAATTGATTAAAATCACCGGAACATTCTTTTCCCTGGCCTTTGATATAAGCTCGGAACCGCTCTGTTTATTCGCAAGTCCCCTGTCAAAAATAATCAGGCAGTCTAAAATATCATAGTTGATGATATTGTATACGCTGGATGCGCCCGAATCATAAATACTGCCGTCGTAAACGCTCAAAAGACTGTTGAAAACAATCAGTTTGAAATTCTCTCTGACTATTTCCTCGTTAAGCATTTTGACAAAATCGGACTTAAATCCCGTATGAACAGCCGATATGCACAAACCGATAACTTTTTTCTTTCCTATCATTGCAAAACCTCAATACAAAACCATTTGTATGTTAACTAAACATTGTAATAAAGGTCGAATTCGGCAGGATGAGGTATCTTGTTGATACCGGCACATTCAGCCTTTTTAACCTTTATGAAATTATCAATAAGCTCTGCAGGGAATACATCACCTGCCTTAAGATAATCATTGTCTTTTTCTAAAGCTTCAAGCGCTTCGTCCAAAGAAGTGGGAAGACCCGTGAGTTTTGCCTTTTCTTCCTCGGGAAGATTGAAAAGATTGCAGTCATAAGGACCCCAGCCGTTTGCATGAGGATCGATCTTGTTTAACACACCGTCGATACCTGCCATTAAAATTGCGGCATATGCGAAATAAGGATTACATGTTGCATCGGGGTTTCTTAACTCAAATCTTCTTAATTCCGGAGCTTTTGCGTAAGCGGGGATTCTTATAACAGCACTTCTGTTGCTTGTAGCGTATCCTACAGTTACGGGTGCTTCAAATCCGGGCGTAAGTCTCTTAAAGGAATTGGTAGAAGGATTTGTGATTGCACATAAAGAAGCAATGTGTTTTAAAATACCGCCCATAAAATAATGAGCCGTCTCGCTTAAATGCGAATAACCGTTGTCATCTGAAAATACAGGTTCTCCGTCTTTTAGGAGAAGCATGTGAACATGCATTCCGCTTCCTGCCTCGCCGTATACGGGCTTGGGCATAAATGTTGCGGAAAGGCCGTATCTTGCAGCCACATTTCTGATGATGTATTTAATCAAAACCGTAGCATCGGCCATTTTCGAAAGTTCGCCTAGCTTGGGTTCAATTTCAAACTGTCCTGCGGCACCTACTTCGGGATGATGATATTTCACAGGTATTCCTGCTTTTTCAATCTCAAGAACCATTTCGCTTCTGGCTTCAAAGCTTGTATCCTGAGGCTTGGCGATATGATATGCCTTCTGTTCCCTGATGACATTTCCCTGGCCTTCGTAAGCGCCGTTCCAGGGTGCCTGTGCCATATCGATTTCGTATGAAACCGCATTATGGGATACTTCCCATGTGACTTCGTCAAAGAGATAAAATTCAAATTCGGGAAGAATCTTCATTGTATCGGCTATGCCGGTACTCTTTAAATAATCGATTGCAGCATTAATGATGTTTCTAGGATACTGCTTAAGCGGTCTGTTGTTGGGATAATCGATAATCATCGCATTACCCGTCATTGAAAGTGTGGGAATATCGCAGAAAGGATCGATAAATGCCGTATCCGGATCCGGAATAAATACCATATCGGATTTTTCAACTACCGCATAGCCGTAGTTTGATGCATCAAAGCCGATACCGTTTTTCATAATACTCTCATCAAAGCCTGTAGCCGGAATGGTAACGTGGCGGAAATTTCCGTTGATATCCACCATCTTAAAATCGACCATTTCGATTCCGTTCTCTTTGATCATGTTAATGACATCATTAACTGTCTTGCCCATATGTAACCTCCCTTAATATATAAAAATCTTCCTTTTGTTTTTTACTGTTGGCAGTACTCTCCGTATTCGCAACCAACATTTCTGGCTTCGATTACATCGACGAGTTCAAGACCCTCCCTCTTTTTCTCGTATAATTTAAGTATCGCTTTTCCTGTGCCACCGTTCCAGAGACGGTTATGCTTTTTCGAACCGTCGGGTGCAACATAGTTTACAAAAAGCATTTCTTTTTTGGGGCAGACAACATTTATCTGCAAAAGACTCTTTTTATTTTCAAGCCAAACTTTCCAGATAACCTTGTCCGTAGTTTCGTTGCAGGTGAAACGCTGTCTTGAAAGACTCCAGGGCTTTGAGAAATTGTAATCATATTCTCTGCCTTCGTGGAAAAGACCTCCTAAAAGCTTGCCGTCCAAAGCAATTCCGAATACTCTCGGTCTTCCGCCTCCTACGTCAAAAACACTGTTCTCCAACTGTTGTTTTTTGACTCTTGAGTACAGATTGTTGGATGAAAGCCAAAGCCATGGTGATGTGAAATCCCTGCCCCAGTTTTTGTCTGCATATCCAAAGCATTTATCGGGTATAACATTGTATTCCCTGCCGTTAAACTTAATACTTCCGCTGTACTTTGTCTTCATGCCTTCCGCATGCCAGTACATATCAAATGCCTGAAGCTCACGCATTATCTTGCCTGCGCCATATCCGACATTATATGAAATCTGTTTTTCGATATTGATTTTCCATTCGATTTCGCCTGCATCACACATCCATTCGGGATGGCGTGAGGCACCGCCCTTTGATACCTTTACGATACCACAGGTTTCATTTTCGCTTAAAAAGCAGTTGCCCGCTTTGATTATAAAAGGAGTACCGGGTCTGATAATGACCTTTTTGATGCCGTAGAATCTGTGAAGCTGAACATGCTCTTCGCCCCAGCAGCCGGCCTTGATCATGACATATGAGGGCTTTTCGTTTTTGCTTCCCCCACCCTGTGTCTGTCCGAACACGGGATATTTCTTCCCGTACTTTGGATTAATTATAAAAAACTCGATAAAAAATGCCTTCTCTTCTCCTGTAGCCGCATCAAGCGCAGTAAATGAATGCCACCACCAGTCATATCCTTTCTTGCCAAAGGATTTGTTAAGCATAAAGGCATCCCTTTTTTCGTCATGAATATTGAACATATATTAACCTCCCGCACATATCAAAATTATAACATCTTTTTAAGTAAATTTTAACTAAAAAATATAATATATAAGGCATTTTTCAAAATTAAAAAAGACCGGCATTTTCGTTCATTTACGATTGTGCCGGTCTTTAAAAGCTTATTATTGCTTAAAGAAAGTTAAATGGTGATTTAACTTTTAATGTAATTGTTTTAAAACTGGGCTTTTCCTTTATTCCATCTCTCCGATGCCTTCCGAGATACCGAGTATCACGATTCCGACAATAACTGCGATAACGCATGCGTACTGGCTTGCCTTTAGCTTCTCTTTTAGGAAGATTCTTGAAAGAATAACGGATACGATACAGTATGAAGCCACCATCGGAGCGGCAAGCATGGGTTTTGATGCCATTGCAAATACATAAAAGATCTGTCCGAATTCTTCAAAGCACGCAGCCGAACCCTTGGTTGTTAATTCTGTCAGTGCGAAAGGATTGTATGCTTTTTTTGTTTTGATAAGCATATAGATATAGCAAACTATACCTGCAAGAAGGAATGTGAGTCCGTAAAGGATGAGCACATCTATTTCACCAAGCCCTAAACCTGTTTCCTCATCGAGGATGATTCCGTCGGCAGCGGTTCCGATTGTATCGAAAAGACAATAAATAATCGGGAATAAAAGCGCCAGTGCTCCGAACTGATATTTTCTCTTCTTTTTCTTTTCATCGTCGGATTTGGCAGTCTCTAATTCTTCTTTTCTTGAAAGCCTGTTTTCAACTATCGCAAGAGCAACCACTCCGAGAACAATAATAACTGTTCCGATAATGTTTAATGCCGAAAAATCACCGAGATCGTCATTGATTGTTCCGGTAATAAGGAAAAATATCATCATTGCAATCATGGAAAAAGCTCCCGAAGCATTCTGTATCGGAGAGATAATAGATACTTCAAGATATCTTAATCCCGCATATCCGACTACCATGGATATGATGTATGCAAGTGATGCAGGTGTGTACTTAATAGCGTTTACAACGAGGCTTTTAACGTTAAAGCCGCTCTCTGAAAACGGAAGCAGTATAAATGCTACTATTCCCATTACAAGTCCAACCCATACCGCAATTTTCAAATGAGAATGCTTGTCTGTTTCATCAGTACCCATTTTGTAAAAAAGGTCTGCGCATCCCCAGCCGATGGTTGCAATTAATGCAAAAATAAACCAACTCATTTCATGTCTCCTGTTCTAGCTTTTTTTATTTTCTCATTTATTCATTTTCCTGTGTTGCCACAAGATTAGAAATCCATATTCCTTTTTTAATCATTATATATCCGACTATAACCTTGATAAAATCAAGCGCCTGCACGCATATATAAATTCCGAAGATGTGCATATTGGTATAGCGCGAAAGTATAAATGCACATGTTCCGCATACAGTCCATGAAAAGACAGAGTCAAATATAAACGTGATAACTGTTTTTCCTCCGCTTCGAAGCGTAAAATACATTGAGTTTAAAAAGCCCTGCAAAGGGAAGAAAAGCGCGGTTATTATGATAAATACCGTAGCCATATGCTTCGATGATTCAGTGGTATCGTAAAGCTTCGGAAACCAGCCTGAAAGTGCTATTAAAGCAACGGTCAATCCAAGGCAGCAAGCGGCGGTAAACCACATAAGCGTAACCGATGAATCCTTGGCTTTTTTGAATTCTCCCGCGCCAAGCATCTGTCCGATGACAATACCTACGGCGTTTCCGAGTGCGATAAATACAACATTTAAAAGATTGCAGATGGCATTGGAAATATTCATTCCCGCAAGTACATCCAGACCTCTTCTTGAATAGCATGTGGTCATAAAAGCAATCGCACCCGCCCATAAAAACTCATTTAACATGATGGGTACGCTCTTCCTTAAAATGGGCTTTATCATTGCGGTATTCTGCACGAAAAGCCTTTTATAAAGACCTTTGAGGAAAATATGCTTTTTGCTTCTTAAATGCGCCCAGACTACGAGCACAGTAAACTCTGCCACTCTTGCAATAACGGTTGCGTATGCTGCGCCTTCCACTCCGAGTTTCGGAAATCCGAATTTACCGAAGATTAAGAGATAGTTAAACAGAACATCCACCAATACGGAAATAACACCCGCAACCATGGGTTTAAAGCTCTCGTCGGTTTCTCTTAAACTCGTTGCATAAACCTGTGTTAGCACGATAAACGGAATGCCGAGAAGCATTATTCTTAAATAATCTTTTGCAAGAGATAAAGATAATGCCGCATCAATTTCTTCGGACTGACCTTTCATATAAAGTCCTATCAAAGCGGTATCGAAATTAAAGAATATAAGTATTCCGAGAAGTCCTACGAATATCGCCATCCAGAATTTAATTCTGAATACGTCCTGTACGCCTTTTATATCTCCGTTGCCGTAATACTGGGCACCGTAAATTCCGGGGCCCGAAAGCGCACCGAATAATGCCAGCCAGAAAACAAACATAAGCTGTCCCGCTATCGAGACAGCAACTATTGCTTCCGTACCGAGGCTTCCGACCATTAAGTTGTCGACAAGTCCTACGGCATTGCCGATTCCGTTTTGAATCATAATCGGAATCGCAAGAAGGCATGTTTTCTTAAATAATTCTTTGTCTATTCTTGTTTTTGTTTCCATTTATTCTAATCTGTGATATTTCTAATTAAACTGATTTGAGCCGTGCCCGCTTATTTTATCATACCTGACACGAATATTTCCAGCCCTATTCCGATAAGAATTATTCCGCCGAAAATTTGTGCCTTGGTAGATAATTTGTCTCCGACCTTTTTGCCGATTAGTAGTCCAACTATACAAATGATAAAAGTCACCACAGAAATAATTCCTGCGCATAAAAGAGCCGAAAGAATTCCGTATTCTGCAATCGTAAATCCGGCAGAGAGAGCATCTATCGAAGTTGCAATTCCCTGAACGATTAAAAGTCTTATAGTAAGTACTCCGGCAACCTCTTCTTTTCCGTTATTTCTTACGGCTTCGATAATCATCTTCATTCCGATAAACACCAAAAGAATAAGTGCTATCCATGGGATAAATTTTTCAAATATCTTAAAATATTTTATAACCGTGTGGACGCAGATCCAACCGGTTAGAGGCATCAGTGCCTGAAAGAAAGCAAATACTCCCGCTATCGAAAAGAATTTACCTTTTTTCATTTTGGGTTCATTAAGACCGTCTGCAATCGATACGCTGAACGCATCCATTGCAAGTCCTATACCGAGTAATATGCTGTTTACGATTAAAACTGCTAAGCTGTTCATAAATCCTTATTGTCAACAACAGGCGCGGGAGTTTTTTTCTCCCGCGCCTCTTTTATGATTAGTTCTTTTAACTTACATTCCGGATGAATAGTTCGGAGCTTCCTTGGTGATATGAATATCATGAGGATGGCTTTCTTTTAATGACGCTGCGGAAATCTTAACGAATTTTCCGTTTGTCTTAAGTTCCTCAATGGAAGCCGTACCGCAGTAACCCATACCACTTCTTAAACCACCGATTAACTGGAATACGGTATCTTCAAGTCTGCCCTTGTATGCTACTCTTCCTTCAACGCCTTCAGGAACAAGCTTCTTTGCGTCTGTCTGGAAGTATCTGTCCTTTGAGCCGTTTTCCATAGCTGCGATGGAACCCATGCCTCTGTAAACTTTGAACTTTCTTCCCTGGAAGATTTCGAATTCGCCGGGTGCTTCGTCACATCCTGCAAAGATTGAACCCATCATACATACGTTAGCACCTGCTGCAATTGCCTTGGTCATATCACCCGAATACTTGATACCGCCGTCTGCGATAATGGGTATTCCGTATGTCTTGGCAACTTCGTAGCAGTCCATGATGGCTGTAATCTGAGGAACGCCGATACCTGATACGACACGTGTTGTACAAATGGATCCGGGTCCGATACCAACCTTTACGCAGTCAGCGCCGGATTCGATTAATGCCTTGCAAGCTTCTCCGGTTGCTACGTTTCCTGCAATAACCTGAAGATCGGGATAATTTTCTTTGATCATTCTTAAGCATTTAAGAACGTTTTCGGAATGACCGTGAGCGGAATCAAGTACTACAACGTCAACCTTTGCGCTTACAAGTTCTTTTACTCTGTCAAGAACATTGGCTGTGATTCCGACACCTGCGCCACAGAGAAGTCTTCCCTGTTCGTCTTTCGCGGATAAAGGATATTTAATTGTCTTTTCTATATCTTTTATGGTGATGAGTCCGACAAGATTGTAATTATCATCTACAATCGGAAGTTTCTCTTTTCTGGCCTTGGCAAGAATATTCTTTGCTTCGTCAAGAGTAATGCCTTCCTTGGCTGTAACTAAACCTTCGCTGGTCATGGACTCTTTGATTTTCTTGGTCATGTCGGTTTCGAACTTAAGGTCACGGTTCGTGATGATACCGACTAATTTTTTATTTTCTGTAATGGGTACGCCTGAAATTTTAAATTTGCTCATCAAAGCATCGGCATCTGCCAGTGTATGCTCGGGTGAGAGTGAAAACGGATCGGTGATTACGCCGTTTTCGGATCTTTTTACCTTGTCGACTTCTTCGGCCTGTTCTTCAATAGACATGTTTTTGTGAATAATACCGATACCGCCCTGTCTTGCCATTGCAATTGCCATACGGCTTTCTGTAACGGTATCCATTCCCGCACTCATCATGGGAATGTTGAGTTTGATGGTCTTTGTAAGATATGTCGAAATATCCACCTGATTAGGTATAACCTGTGAATAACCGGGAATCAGTAAGACATCATCAAAAGTAATTCCTTCCTTGACTATTGTACCCATTACAAATCCTCCTTATTAAATAAATTTTATAGTTATCGTAGATTTACGATTTTTTGACCTTCTGCGGATAAAATCTGACGATAGGCGACATGAAATCATCGTTTAGCGAAAGAAAAATCTTTCTTTTGCCGTTGTACCAGAGCTCGTATACCTTGGTATCGTCAGTATCCTCTCCTGCGCTGTAATCGGTAACGGCAGCCTGTCTGTTGGCATAGCCTCTTAAAGCATCGCTTCCTTTTACGGCGAGAATTTCCATTTTATTTAAATCAATCGTATCAACCTGTTTTCTGCTGTTGGTATTGTATATTCTGTCAATTCTGATTTCTTTGTCAAGATATGTGTATTCGTATTCAACGGACATTCTCCTGAAATAAACGAAGAAAGAAGCTACTCCGCCGCCTACGAGAGCAATAATAAAAAAGGGGCTCACCAAAATCGCCGCCGGCAGCGCAAGGACTGCCACAACCAAAAATGTGTACCCCAACACTTTATTTAAAACACTGTCGCGCTGCTTGATAAGCAGCTCTTTCATGGTTTCGCTCATTTTTTACCTCATACAAACTGAGTGTCCACTAGTCACTTTTCTGTCTCAAAAATAAAAATATTAGACATATTCTATAATATTTGAGATTTTCTTTCAACCCCTATATTGCTTTTTATTTATAACTTTTTTAAAATATTATTGTTGCCGGGCAATTTAATGCTCTGCCTGTGTATTTTCGGAGGGCGCAATGCTTTTTAACTCATATATTTTCATACTAATATTTATTCCTTTGTGCCTTTTGGGATACTTTCTTTTAAACCGCTTTAAACTGCGCATTGTAGCGCAGTGCTTCCTCTTCGGAATGTCTTTGTGGTTCTACGGATATTTCAACTACTGGTATCTTTTTATAATAATAGCGAGCATATTAATCAATTATTTCTGCTATGTATATATAGGGAAACTTCGCGAAAAAGGTGGGAGCGGTAAAGGCTTAATGATTGCCGGTGTGGCAATTAACCTAGCTATCCTCGGATTTTTCAAATATACGGACTTTTTTATCGATACGGTCAATCATGTATTTAAGAGCGATTTCGGTCTTTTACATATCCTGCTGCCCCTCGGCATCAGTTTCTTTACTTTCCAGCAAATTTCTTTTATAGTCGATACCTACAGAGGTCAGGTCGGCAAATACAATTTCATATATTATGCTTCGTTCGTTGCATTCTTCCCCCAGCTTATCGCGGGACCGATTGTAACTCACGACGAAATGATCGGGCAGTTCCTCGATGAATCCAAAAAGAAGCTTGATTTCGACAATCTGACCAAAGGCATTTTCATGTTCACGATAGGCCTTTCAAAGAAAGTTCTTTTGGCCGATGTGTTCGGAAGCGTGGTTAACTACGGATATGTGGCACCGGAGCGCTTGACCTTCCTTTCCGCATGGGTGGTTATTTTATCATATACCTTCCAGATTTATTTCGATTTCTCGGGCTACTGCGATATGGCTCTGGGCCTTGCGAAGATGTTTAATATCGACATTCCTTTAAACTTTAATTCGCCATATAAGTCCGTCACAATCACAGAATTCTGGGACAGATGGCATATGACTTTAACACGTTTCTTCACAAGATACGTCTATATTCCTCTTGGCGGCAACAGAAAAGGCAGAGTGCGCACATACGTAAATGTATTCATCG
>CAMYYF010000047.1:0-9691 GCA_947303375.1 uncultured Lachnospiraceae bacterium | reverse complement strand
GTTACGCATTTTTTCACGCTGCTTACGATAAAGGATGAATGCCTTTGCAGCTTCTGCATAACCGGACTGCTCAAGAATCTTCTCTACAGAGTCCTGAATATCCTCGACATGAACATAACCCTCCTTAATCTTCGCCTGAAAATCAGCGGTAACACGAAGAGCAAGAAGATCAATGATATCTTCACTGTACTGAACATTTGTAGCATCAAAAGCTTTCTTTATAGCGTCATTGATTTTTACAAGATTAAAATCAGTTTTTTCTCCGTCTCTTTTAATTACACCAAACATTTTTTCATTCCTCCAACACAATTCTTTCCGACTTCGCGCCGATTGAAACCATTGTATCATCATGCCTTTATGATGTCAACGGAAAACCACTATATATTTGCTTGAAATTTTTTACAAACACAATATATAGTTGTTTGTAAGGTTTGCACAAATTTACATAAAAAAAAGAATGCATCCCCTTTAAAATAGGGATGCATTCGTATTTTGGTTTACATAATTTATCTAGTCTTGAGAAAATCGTACTCTCTCGCCATGTTCTCATCGGAGGGGTAATCCACAAGATATTGTGCGCAAAGGTCTCTTGCCTTCTCAAAATCCCCAAGATGTTCGTATGCGACAATTCTGTTATACAAAAGCTGCTGGTGCGCCTCATTGGTATCAATCTCGAGTCCGTTGACCACAGCTTCGAGCGCTTCCTCATATCTGCCCTGATCTATGAGTGCCACGGCCAGCTGATTGTACACCCCGGCATCGGGATTTGTCTCGAGATACTTATTGTAAATATTTATCGCAAATGCGGTATCATCGAGTTCCTCGTAGCATTTTCCGAGGAGTAAAAGCACTTCCTCGCTCTTGTTGCCGCCGGTTCTGGCCTGCTCAAGATAGTTCTTGGCGGTCGAATAATTGCCAAGACAGTAGTTGATGTAGCCTTTGTCGTAATCAGACATATTGCGGTCGTACTTGTTTAAAGCATCGTTTAAATAATCGACGCCGTAGGGCTGGAAGCCTGTTTCCGCAAGCAGATTATATATATCGATGTAAAGCGTATAGTCCTTTTTCTTTAAAGACAATGCTTTGTCGAAATCCGTGCACGCCGAGTCCACATCCTTTAAATAAAGATATTCCGCCGCACGCTGCATATATGCGTCCACCTCTCGCGGACGAAGCGCGATGATGGCGTCGTATCTTTTCTTGGCATCCTCGTATTTGCCGAGCTTGTGATAGCAGACACCTATGTAGTAATTGATGTCATAATCAATGTCATCGGGTGTCGCACCGTCTTCGGCAAGAGCGGTCTTAAAAGACTCAATTGCGTTTGCATAATCGCCTTTGTTCATATAGCAGATTCCAAGGCCTCTGTAAGCCATGGTAAGATTTTTACCCTGTTCAACGGCTTTGTTGAAATTCTGCTCCGCGGATGCATAATCGGGCTCCTCGAGCTTTTCATATCCAATTGTTACATAGTCTGTTTCGTCCTTTTTGCCGCACGCACACAATGCGCAAAAACTTAGGGCAATAAGGAGCGAACATAGAAATCTTTTTATACTCATATTAATGATGGAAAAGTCTCATCTTTGTGAAGCACATTACCATGCCGTACTTGTCGGCACATTCGATAACGAGATCGTCTCTTACGGATCCGCCGGGCTCTGCGATGTACTTAACACCACTCTTCTTTGCTCTCTCGATGTTGTCGGAGAAGGGGAAGAATGCGTCAGAACCGAGTGCTACGTCTGTCATCTGATCAAGCCATGCTCTCTTTTCTTCTTTGGTAAATATTTCGGGTTTAACCTTGAAAATCTTCTGCCAGTTGCCTTCTGCAAGACAGTCAAGTTCGTCGCCGATGTAGTTGTCGATTGCATTGTCTCTGTCTGCACGGCCAAGTCCGTCTACAAACTGAAGTTCAAGTACCTTGGGGCACTGACGAAGCATCCAGTTGTCAGCCTTACTTCCTGCAAGTCTTGTACAGTGAACTCTACTCTGCTGGCCTGCACCGATACCGATTGCCTGTCCGCCTTTGGCGAAGCAAACGGAGTTGGACTGTGTATATTTTAATGTAATAAGTGAAATAATAAGGTCAATCTTTGCAAGATCGGGAAGTTCCTTATTCTGTGTTACGATTTCGCTTAAAAGTTCGTTGTTAATCTTGAATTCGTTTCTGCCCTGCTCGAATGTGATACCGAATACATCCTTATGCTCGATGGGTTCGGGCTTGTAGTCGGGATCAATCTGGATAACGTTGTAGTTTCCGCCCTTTTTAGCCTTTAAAATCTCAAGTGCTTCAGGCTCGTATCCGGGAGCGATAACGCCGTCGGAAACCTCTCTCTTGATAATCTTGGCTGTAGATACATCACATACATCGGAGAGTGAAATAAAATCGCCGAAACTTGACATTCTGTCAGCGCCTCTTGCTCTTGCATATGCGCATGCGAGGGGTGATAATTCGCCCAAATCGTCTACCCAGTAAATCTTTGCAAGTACATCATCCAAAGGAAGACCTACTGCTGCGCCTGCGGGTGATACATGCTTAAAGCTTGTAGCTGCGGGAAGGCCTGTTGCTTCTTTTAATTCTTTTACGAGCTGCCAGCCGTTGAATGCATCCATGAAGTTGATGTATCCGGGCTTGCCGTTAAGTACTGTAATAGGAAGTTCTCTTCCGTCATTTACAAAAATCTTGCTGGGCTTCTGGTTGGGGTTACAACCATACTTTAATTCCAATTCTTTCATAATAGACTCCTTATAAAACCGATTATTTATTCTTATTCATGATTCTTGATTCAAACTTGCCTGTTTCAATATCAATATATCTTACGAAAAGTGAAACCTTGTTGTCTTCGTTAAGGGCGTTCCATACTTCGTTTGTGAAAGCATCGATGTCGCCGGAAATGCCTACCCATGTAGGTTCGCCTTCGAATGAAGGAAGGGGATTGCCGTCACCTTCATATGTATGGATGAAATGTCCTTCACCTGCGAAAGGATTTTCGTATGCGAATGTGAAGCGGTTGTGTGCGCCTTCACGTCCGTTGTTGCTCTTTAAAATGGAAAGTGCATAGTTGTATTTGCCGTTTTCAACATGCATGATACCTGAAATTCTGGGTGTTAAGTTGGGAGCGTCGGGCTCGTAGCAGCGTGAACGAAGTGACTGCTCGAATGTCATCTGCTTATCCATACCTTCATAAATGGTATCTGTCTGGTCACCGTTTGTAACGATGGTTTTGTTGCCGAGTACTCTGACGGGAGCATAGATGATGAGGCTGGGATCCTCAAGTTTTGACTCGTCAAAAGCCTGTGTTCTTAATCCGTTTCCGTCTTCAACGAAGATACGGTTACGTGAGTTTGTGCTTCTTCCCATGATAAAATATGCTGTTACCGCATACTTTCCGTCCGCACTCTTTCCAATCACGATACCTCTTCCGGGATACGAATTGTTCTTCAAAATTTCAGCAAGATTTTTCTTTTCCATACACTTTTCCTCCTAAATCTATTGTTATTTTTTCTTTTATTCTACTATGTCTCCGGAGAGTCTTCCGAAGTACTCTGTGTGAGCCGCAATGTATTCTTCGTTAAAATCGCTGTCTCCGCCCTGGTGAAGCGACGAAGTGTAGGTATGCGCAAGTTCCGCGGTCTCGGGTTTGATTCGTGCTATAATCGCAATTCCGATGTTGGAACAGATATCGGCTATTCTTTCCATATTTGCCAGAATATCAAGGAATACGATGCCTGCTCTGACGGAGCAGTTGCCTTCTCTTAATCTGGCAAGATGGTTGTCGTGAAGAGTATTGGTTAAATCGTCCATTACTTCCTCAAGCGGTTCAATATGCTTTGCAGCCTCTATATCTCTTCTTTCGAAGCCGATAATCGTGTAATTTAATATCTTTTTGGTCAGATCGAAAGCAATGTCAAGTTCCGACAGCGCCTGCTCGCTGAATACCGTTTCGTTGTCGAAGAGTTCCTTGGCATCTTCCGCGATATTGACGGCGTGATCGCCGAGTCTTTCGAATTCTTTTACGACCCTGTGATATTCGGTCATTATACGAACATGAATATCTTCCTTTACATGAGGGGAAAGATTAACCAGATATGTATCGACGCAGTCCGTGAGGTGGTCGATGTTTTCTTCTTCCTCATTTAATTCATCAAATATTTTCTCGTCAAACTTTCTGACCAGACTGATGGATTTTTCGATATTGTCATTCGAGGCGTGAATCATCGCGTCAAGGCAGTCGTAGCATCCGCCGAATGCGATTGCGGGAGTATTGAAGAATACAGGGTTAAGTCCTGCAATCTTGTCATCGTACTTACCGCCCGGCATTACCTTATCTTTTATGATCTTGCGAGAAGTGTTGCCGAGAAGCTTCATAAACGGAAGCATAATAATCGCACAGGCAAGGTTGAATACCGTATTGGTATTGGCAATCGTACCCGAGGTCATTCGCATATTCCAGAGATTGTCAAGCAGTCCTAATTTGTGAATCACGAATACCACAACTATTACAAGCAGAGTCTTGGCTAAGTTGTACATGATATTTACGAGTCCGACACGCTTTGAATCGCTCTTCGCACCGATTGAACAAACGATGGCTGTCGTCACGCAGTCGCCCAAATAAACACCGACGATGATAACGTAGGCAACCTTAAAAGGAATATCGCCGGCCATCGAAATCGCCTGTAAGATACCGATTGTAGCCGATGAGGACTGCAGTGTAAAAGCAACGCCCGCACCTACAATGTATCCTAAGACCGGTTTGTTGCCGAGTCCCAAAAAGAGTGCATCGATTATTCCGCTCTCTTTCAGCCCGGAAACCGCTGCCGTCATATTGAGAAGTCCGGTAAAAAGAATACCGAAACCGACGGCAATATTGCCTATATTGTCGGATTTTTTGAATTTGATAAACATTATGAAAATTATGCCGATAATCAGCGCTATGGGCGCCAAGGTTGAAGGCTGGAATAATCTTAAGATAAAAGAATCACCGTTGACATCAAGGAGTCTTATGATCTGACCGGTAACGGTAGTACCGACGTTCGCTCCGACTATAATGCCGAGTGACTGGTTGAGAGAAATAATGCCTGCGGCTACAAGGCCCGAGGTTATAACAATAGTAGCGGTGGATGACTGAATAACCGCCGTAACGAGTAAACCTAAAAGAAAAGCTTTGACAGGATTGTCTGTGACTTTTCCCATTATAACCTTTAAAGTTCCGGACTGGCCTTCCTTTAAGCTGTTGCCCATAAGACGCATTCCGTAGAGGAAAAGCGCGAGGCCCCCGAGAAGCGAAATTACATTAAAAAAATACATGTTGTTTCACCTTTTGCAATATTTCTCACAATTAAACAGTTTACTATAAATCGCAAATAAAAGGAAGTGATTTTGATGTATCTGATAAAAATATATGGTATAATCGGTCTGATGCAAGGCCCGTAAGGCAAATGTCATCTGTTTTTATGCAGAAATAACCTTTTAAAACCCGGAAAATGAATAAATCTGATAATACTAAAAAAACAATAAGACTTATACTCTCATTCGTCATTCTGCTCACAGTTTTAATCATCTGGGGGCATTCTTTTATGACTCCGGAAATATCAACCGAAGAAAGCAGTTTCGTAAAAGAAATCGTTGAAGCCGTAGTTCAGAGCGTAAGCAACAACGAAGCTTTCACAATACCCGAGGTTGTCATCAGAAAAAGCGCACACTTTATCGAGTATGCAATTCTCGGTTTGGAACTGGTAATATTTATCACAATTAACAAAAGTTTACCTGATGACGATAAAAAAAGAGGCCTGATAAAGAAACTCTTAAGCCTTTATCCGACCGCTTTTGTTTTATCACTCTTTGTTGGAAGTATCGACGAAACGATTCAGCATTTCACCGGGCGCTACTCAAGCGTTTGGGATGTACTCCTCGATCTTGCGGGAGCATCATTTTCCATACTTGTTTTTCTGCTTATAAGAGTTCTTTTCCTTCGCCGCAGAAAATAATCTACCACACTACCTGTGTCTGAATTGAAAGCGTAAATTCATCGCTGTATCCGCCGTATTCCAACTTATAATCTCCTTCGGTAAGTTCTTCGAGCAGATTGCTTTTCATTGAATAATATATTCCAAGGTCGTCAGCAGAATAATATTCAACCTCTGCATCCTCAGGAGTAATATCTTTGTATACTCCGTTCTCTTTAACATAAAGTTTAAAATTACCGTCTTCTATGTATGACAATACTTCTTCCGGTGTTTCCTCATAAATTATTTCTTTACCGACGATTTTTCCGTAGTATTTAATTGAAAATCCTATGTCTGTAAATTGAGGTGTTTCGATTTCTCCGTAAATATTTCGCTTCTCATTACGGTAATAGTAATCTTCGGCATACATTTTTACACCCTGGGGATATTCCAAAGCCCAGCTTTTCTCCCTGTCAACCTGAAGCTCAGTGTGGATGCTTGGTTCAATGCCAACAAGAGGTTCTCTTTCCTCTTCCTCAATTGAAATATCTCCCCACGTACCGCTTGCGGAGTCATAATTCTGATACTTTCGAACAGTTTTTTCTTCTCCGAAATTGCAGTATGTAACTTTTATATTATCATCCGAGATATCAATATTTATTCTGTCTTCATCTTTGTCAAAGCTGACTGTCTTTGGATCCACAATTTTGTTGTCATATGTAACTTTCACATAATAAATCTTTTTCTTTTTGTAAATTTCCTGATTGTTATAAGAAAAATAGCCATAACGCGCGCTGCCGTTTAAATACTTATAATTTATAATCGTATTGCTGATATTCTTGGCCGAGTTTAAATATTTAAATGCAAGTACTATCGTGTCTTCGCTTTCTCCATGCACTTTAGTCAAAGCTACAAGTCCAATCATATTGTCATTCGGATAATACGTCCATTCCACATCCTCTTCGTTATCGAAAGGATATCCTGAGATTATTTTATGAGGAGAAGCATCCTCTATTTTTCCCGGGGTAATTGGTATCCCTGCGATAGTTTTGTGAATAAATGAATCATCATAATTTGAATAATCACAAATCTTTACTAAGGGTCTGATAATACAGAGAATTGTCAGAAACGCTAAGAGAAACGAAGCCAGCGTAGTTATTACAACTGTCGATACTTTGATTTCTTCATTTTTTTCCTTTGAATCATCTGTTTCTTCAGATTCCTTTTTTCGTTCAGGTATCGTAAGTAATAGTATTACTATTGTTTCAACGATGAAAACAGTGCAGATTATGCACCAATGAAAATAGAAATCTGTATTAATCACTTCAAGAAGAAATACTTCAAATTTGCTGTAAATTTCATTGGCAGATGCATAATTTGCGCACCAGCCATAATAAAATACATTGCCGATTATCATATCCGCAAACGTAACTGCAACTAAGAGGAAGAAAAGAAAATACTTTTTTCCTTTCTCAACTATAAAACATATAAAAACTGTTGTAAGAGTTGCATAAATGATTAACGGATCAATGTATAAAAAGAGAATTTGCAATACCGGAGTTTCCCAATCGAAGCTATTAAAGAAATAATAAACGAAAAAGCAACCCGAGATTATTATATAAGCTATCCCGATATATCCGAGAACAATACTTCTTTTATCACGCATAATTAAATACATAATTACCAATGCAACTATATATTTAACCGCATATAAATAGTCCCATCCCCAATAAAGTGCACCCGGCATATTTCCTATCTTAGATCCCACATCGAATATAAAAACATACTGACTGATAAACATTAATATGGCTGCGGTTTCTATTGTGATCAGCGAAATCAGTCTTTTGGTTTTGCCCATAAAAATACTCCTTATTCGTGCCCCTCTTACATTATACACGAATAAGGAGTTGATTGTTTATTGTAAATTCGAAATAATTATTTGTTCATTGCACCGGTTCCGCCTTCAACGACACCTTCATGTTTGAATACGGCTCCGATAGTTTTAAAGAAGCATTTAAGGTCAAAACCGAACGAAAGCTTTTCAACATATTCTCCGTCAAGCTTCGCCTTGACCGGTATCTCAAGTTCGTCACGTCCGTTTATCTGCGCCCAGCCCGTAAGTCCCGGCAGCACATCGTTGGCACCGTACTTATCTCTCTCTTCTATCAAATCATACTGATTCCAGAGTGCGGGACGCGGTCCGATTATACTCATCTGCCCTGCGAAAATATTAAAGAGTTGCGGCAGTTCATCGAGACTCGATTTCCTTAAAAACTTACCGCTTTTTAAAATATACTGGTCGGGGTTTTCCAGGAGATGTGTGGGAACATCATGCGGAGTATCCATCTTCATGCTTCTGAATTTAAGCAGCATAAAATGTTTCTTTCCGATGCCCACTCTTTTTTGTTTAAAAAGCGCAGGCCCCGGATCCTCAATCTTTATAATGAGCGCAATAACAAGCATCGGAAATCCCAAAAAGAGAATTCCCAAGAACGAGCATATTATATCTATCAGTCTTTTAAAAAAATGTCTGTACATGCTTTTATATTACTCCATTCGAAGCATTTTTACAAAACATAAAAGAAAGCACCTATAATTCTTGAGTATTTTCATTTTTCATTGCCGAAAGAATAATCGTTTTTTTGTCGCTTGCATATTCCGAAGTCGCAGGCTCTAATCCTTCAAGTCTGTAAGGAATATTAAGTGCTTCATACTTCTTTACGCCCATAGTGTGATACGGAAGAACGTCGAGAGCTTCGAGAGTTTTAAGATTTGAGAGGAACTTTCCGTACTCTTTTAACTCATCGTCAGCATCGGTTACGCCCGGAACGCATACGAAACGAACCCACATTTTTTTATTCCTGTCTGAGAGGTATTTTGCAAATGCAAGAATACCGTCATTGTAGTGACCGGTCAGTTCTTTGTGGCCTTCCCTGTCAAAGCGTTTAATATCAAGCATAACCAGATCTGTAACCGCAAGCAGTTTATCTGTTTTTTCATTCTCTCCGGTAAACATTATTCCGGAAGTGTCAAGGCATGTGTGCACGCCCTCATTATGAAACCTCGTAAAAAGTTCCGTCAGAAATTCAATCTGCATCATCGGCTCACCGCCCGATGCGGTAACACCGCCCTTTTCGTAAAAGGCTTTGTTTCGCTCAAATTTTTTATATATCTCATCGACAGTCATTTCCGTGCCGCCGTTTACATCCCAGGTGTCGGGATTGTGGCAGTATGCACAGCGCATCGGACAGCCCTGAAAAAACACGACGAACCTTAACCCGGGCCCGTCAACTGCGCCAAATGTCTCGATTGAGTGAATTCTACCTGTCATAAACGCAATCACCTGTTAATCATCATAATCATTTAAGATATTATGTTCCATGAGATTTCCGTATCCGAATGCTGCATAGGGAATTAACATCATTGCATACGGGAATATGTAACGGCTGTTTGCTTCCCACAGCATATGGAAGAGAAATCCGCCGATTACCGTAATGATTCCGATGTATGTTAATACAAAAGTATCCTTTTTGCCCGGTGCAACCATTTTTCTGAAGTTATTAATACTCCAGATAAAGACTCCGATGTAAATAACATTCTGGAACATGTTGCAGACAAACACATAATATTTATTGTAATCACCGTCATAAATTTTCTGAATGAATTCGGCTCTTCCGCCGAAGTCGTTATATGTTGCCTGGCAGGAAGCCAGAGTCGGATCCGTCCACTGCGTCAGGAACTTATC
>CAMYYF010000046.1:0-10096 GCA_947303375.1 uncultured Lachnospiraceae bacterium | reverse complement strand
CAGGTGAAAAGGTATGGCACAAAGGTGATTTCTATATCATCTACGGTATGAACGAAAGAGAAATTACCGGATGGTATGTTCTTGATGAAAAGAACAGCACATATGTTGCATATGACGGACTTTTCGATGCAGTAAGCAAAAAGAAAGATAAGGATTCGGGTGCAACAATATTCGGAATCAATCTTAAGGTTATCCTTATAGTTCTTATCATAATAATAATCATCCTTCTTGCCGCAGTATTCTTCATGGCACTTAAGCTTTCAAGAGGCGTTGAGAACGACGATGATTACGACTATGACGATTATGAAGACGAAGAAGATGAAGACGAAATCCCCGTTTCTTCAATAGAGAATTCCAGAGGACGTTCTTCAAGAGAAGAAAGAGTATCGGCAAGAGCAGAAAAAGAACCCAAGCAGAGTAAAGCGGCGAGAGCCAAAGACAAGTTCTTAAATTACTTTACTACCGAGGTTGATGACGATGCCGAGGATGATGAATATTATGACGACGTGGACGATGACGACGACATAGATTTCATTGATATCTAATAAATTTTTAAGCCTCTGTTAGAAATAACAGAGGCTTCTTTATAAAGGAATTATTTATGGAATTAAACGAGCAGAGCAAACAGGTACTTAAATACGCCAATCAGATAGGAAAGACTCTCGGTGCGAGTGCACTTGACACCCAGCATCTTTTATATGGTCTTGCCAAGTGCAACGAGTCTCTCGCGGGAAGCATTCTTGAAAGCCACGGTGTTACACCTGCGGCCGTTAAGAAATGTTTTGAATCAAGAAGCGAGGCTTTAAGAAAAGTGACCGTGAAAGGCAAACTGGACTTTACGCCACAGGTTAAAAAGATACTTGATGTCGCAGAAAAAATTGCAAGAGACACAGGCTCCGATCTTGTCGGAACGGAGCATATTCTTTATGCCATCGTGACCGAGGAAAAATGCCTTGCATATAACCTTCTTTTATATCTTTTAAAAGATACGGGTACTCCCGTAGGCAAAATCGCAGAGGAAATTGCAGCCAACTTCGGGTTTGACGATGATGGCTATATTCCCGATGAATATGTAAGAGCCGAAGAAAATCCGATGGGTGAAGGTCCTCAGAGATTTTCACTCGAGGATTATACAAAAGATATTACAGAAATGGCAGCGAACGGAGAGCTTGATCCCGTTATCGGCAGAGATGATGAGATAATGCGTATTATTCAGGTACTCGCAAGAAGAAGCAAGAACAATCCCTGCCTTGTGGGCCAGCCCGGTGTCGGCAAAACGGCAATCGTTGAAGGCCTGGCGCAGAGAATGGCTGACGGCAGTGTTCCTGACATCATAAAAGACAAGAGAATCCTTTCTCTTGATATGTCATCGCTTGTTGCCGGTACACAGTACCGCGGTGAGTTTGAGAAGAGATTAAAGGCTGTAATTGAAGAAGTATCAGAAGACGGCAATATAATTCTTTTTATGGACGAAATTCACACTTTAATCGGTGCAGGCGGAGCAAAGGGCACGCTTGATGCTTCGAACATTTTAAAGCCCGCATTATCAAGAGGCGAAATCCAGTTAATCGGTGCAACCACCGAGGAAGAATTCAGAAAATATTTTGAAAAGGATGCTGCGCTTGAGAGAAGATTCCAGCCCATAGCCGTATCACAGCCCACCAAGGAAGATACGCTTAAGATTCTTTTAGGAATTAAGCATAAATACGAAGAGCATCACAATGTATTTTACGATCTGGAGGCAATTGAAGCCTGCGTAAATCTTTCGGACAGATACATTACCGACAGAAACCTTCCGGATAAAGCTATCGACGTAATGGACGAGGCAGCTGCGCTCGTATCCCTTACAGGTTACAAGCCTTCGGATAAAATAAGAGTTTTAAGGGATAAAATCTTTGAGTGCGACCGCATAATGAAAGAGTCCATCGAAAACGGTGAATTCGAAAAGGCGGGAGAGGCAAAGAAAGAGCAGGACGTCTTATTTGAGACCTTAAGAAAGTCCGAAGCGGCTGAAAAGAGAAAGAAAAAGAAGACTGAAAAGACGGTTACCGTCGAGCAGGTTGAAAAGGTTATTTCAAGATGGAGTAAAGTGCCTGTATCGGAACTTTCTAAAAAAGAATCCGACAGACTCATCGGCCTTGAAAAGAACCTTCATAAACGTATAATCGGCCAGAACGAAGCAGTTGAGGCTGTCAGCAAGGCCATAAGAAGAGGACGTATAGGATTATCTGATCCCAAGCGCCCTATAGGAAGCTTTGTATTCTTAGGACCTACGGGTGTAGGAAAGACAGAACTTTCAAAGGCTTTGGCAGAAGCAGTATTTGGCTCGGAAGATTCGCTTATAAGAGTTGATATGTCCGAATACATGGAAGCGCATTCGGTATCAAAGATACTCGGTTCACCTCCCGGATATGTAGGCTTTGACGACGGCGGACAGCTTTCGGAGAGAGTACGAAAAAATCCTTATTCGGTAGTTCTTTTTGATGAAATCGAAAAGGCTCATCCGGATGTTTTTAACGTGCTTTTACAGATTCTTGATGACGGACAGGTAACCGATTCACAGGGTCGAAAGATTAACTTTAAGAATACGATTATCATTATGACTTCGAATGTCGGCGCCAAGAGAATCACAGAGCCCAAGAATTTGGGATTTGGCAGCAAGGAAAGCAAAGAGCAGAATTACGAAAAGATGAAATCAAACGTAATGGAAGAGGTAAAACAGCTCTTTAAGCCCGAGTTTATCAACAGAATCGATGATTTTATCGTATTCCACAAGCTTGACAGAAAAGAACTTGAAGACATTACTTCGCTTCTTTTATCAAACCTTGCAAAGCGTGCAAAAGAGCAGATGAATATTGACCTTAAATTCACCGTTGCCTTAAGAAATCACATAGTAGATAAGTTCTCGAATCCTTTGATGGGAGCAAGACCTTTAAGACGTGGAATTATGGTGGATATTGAGGATCCTTTAGCCAGCGAAATCCTCTCGGGAAACATCGAAGAGGGCGATACGGTCAAAGTTTCTTTTAACAAGGGAAAGGTAAATTTTCACTAAAATCTTATAGAAATTGAGACCGTTTTAAGGTATAATAAAATCATCCGAAATAACAACTTTGCCCCGGCTTTTATTTTAGAAAAAATCGGATAGAGGGGACACTAGAAAATATTAAATGGGGGTATTTTAAATGGATATCATCAGTACTTCGGAAAACGGGAAACTTGCATTTGGAAACTATGAACTTCCCGAAAAGCAGAAAAAAGAGGATTTTCCTCACTGCGGCGATCTGTACAAGATCAAGACTTACAATACAATGACGAAGCTCGAAAAGAACGGTTTATTCCTTTTTGAGTCGGTTCCGGGTACCAATGTTACGGATTTTGAAGAAAACGATAACGGTTTATTTTTTAAAGTTGAATCAGACAAGGATTCACAGATTACCGTAGGACTTGAAGAAAACACCGAATATGATATTTCCATCGACGGAAAATCAATCGGCAAAATGAAGTCAAACGGTTCCGGTAAGGTTAGCTTTTCTGTTGAACTTTCAAAAGGAGAAATAAAAGACATAAAAATAGTCAAATAGAGGATTTATGTCAAAGGATAAAGTTAAAACCGTTTTCTTTTGTACGGAATGCGGTTATGAATCTCCGAAGTGGATGGGCCAGTGCCCGGGATGCAAGGCGTGGAACACTTTTAAGGAAGGACTTGATAATAAGCAGTCTGTAAAGGGTTCTCCTTCAACAAAGAGAAGCACATCGGAAAAGACCGTCATAATCCCTGTCTCAAAAGTCGAGATAAAAAAAGAAGACAAAATAAAAACAAATATCGGTGAACTTGACAGAGTCCTGGGCGGTGGTATCGTTTGGGGCTCTTTAACTCTAATAGGCGGCGATCCCGGCATCGGAAAATCGACGCTTCTTTTGCAGGTCTGCAAATCTCTCGGAGATTCAGGAAAAAATATATTATATGTTTCGGGCGAGGAATCGGCCGCTCAGATTAAATTACGTGCGGACAGAATAGGTGAGTTTAAGGAAAACGTTAAACTCTACTGCGAAACATGTCTTGACGACATAAAAGAAGTTATCGAAGAAACCAGACCCGAAGTAGTAGTAATCGATTCCATACAGACCATGTTCTTAGAGGATGTGGCATCGGCTCCGGGAAGCGTACCTCAGGTAAGAGAAGCGACAGGAGTTTTGATGAGACTCGCTAAGGGCTTGGGTGTTTCGATTTTTATCGTCGGACATGTGACCAAGGACGGAAATGTAGCAGGTCCCAAAATGCTTGAACATATGGTTGATACCGTGCTTTATTTTGAGGGCGACAGACATGCATCTTACAGAATTTTAAGAGGTGTAAAAAACCGTTTTGGTTCGACCAATGAAATCGGCGTATTTGAAATGAGAAACCAGGGCCTCGTGGAAGTAGCAAACCCTTCGGAGTTTATGCTTTCGGGAAGACCTATAGGTTCTTCGGGAAATGTGGTTTCCTGCTCGATGGAAGGTACAAGACCGATTTTTATAGAGATACAGGCACTGATTACGACTACGAATTTCGGCATTCCAAGAAGACAGTCTGACGGCTTTGATTTAAACAGAGTTAATCTTTTAATGGCCGTGCTTGAAAAGAAAATGGGACTGCCGTTTGGAAACTGCGACGCGTATATAAATATTGCGGGCGGTATCAAAGTATCGGAACCTGCAGTGGATTTGGGACTCGTAGTGGCAATACTTTCGAGCTTCCATAATAAGCCCGTAAAAGAAGATATAGCCGTATTCGGAGAAGTAGGCTTGTCCGGCGAAGTCAGAGCAATAGCGCAGGCTGAAGCAAGGGTTAGCGAAGCAAAAAAACTGGGATTTAAAAAGTGCATACTTCCCGCATCCTGCAAGAAGAGCATTCAGGATGTAAGCGGTATGGAACTGGTATTTATAGAAAACATAAAAGAGTTAAAAATCTGAGAGGTTACACATGAATACTTACAAAGTAAAGGTTGGTAAGAAAACGAAAAAATATCCCGAAGGTACGACGTTTGAGGCGATAGCAGAGGATTTTAAGGATAATTTTACCTCTGATATCGCAATTGCGATTTTCAACGGCAAAATGAAAGAACTTGCCAAAACACTCGATTCGGACGGAAATCTTGAGTTTCTTGACGTAAAGGACGGCACAGGATACAGAACATTTAAAAGAACTGCGGTTCTTATGTTCATGAAGGCTTGCAGTGATGTTATCGGCGAAGATAAGATAAAAAAGATTAAGCTCGAGTTTTCGGTTAATACCGGCTATTTCTTCTCATGCGACGGAGATTTTAAGGTAACAGCCGCTCTTGCGAAAAAACTTGAGAAGAGAATGCGCGAGCTTTCCGACAATAAAACTCTGATTTTAAAAACAACCAAGCCTGTTGAGGAAGCAGGTAAGATTTTTGCCGCACAGGGAATGGAAGATAAACTTAAGCTTATTAAATACAGAAAGAGTTCTGTTATAAACTTATACGAACTTGACGGCTATTTTGATTATTATTACGGATATATGCTTCCGAACTGCGGATATGTAAGACTTTTCGAAGTTCTCAAATACAAGGAAGGTTTTATTTTGAATCTCCCGAGAAGAAAAGCTCCCGATGTGCTTGAAGAATTTGTACCGCTTGAGAAGGTATTTGATACGATGATGACCGCTACAAGGTGGGGAGATATGCTCGGTATCGATACCGTTGGTGATTTAAATGACTGTATCTGCTCCGGCGATATTGACGATATGGTGCTTGTTCAGGAAGCTTTGCAGGAGAGAAGAATCAGTGAAATCGCCAAGGATATTGCTGCAAGAAAAGGCGTTAAGTTTATCATGATTGCAGGTCCTTCTTCGTCGGGTAAGACAAGCTTTTCACACAGATTATCAGTACAGCTTCGTACCCTTGGACTTAAGCCACATCCTATCGCAGTGGATGACTATTTTGTAAACAGAGCGGATACTCCGCTTGACGAAAACGGCAATTACAATTTTGAATGTCTTGAAGCAATCGATGTTAAACTCTTTAACGATGACATGAACAAACTTCTTGCGGGAAAGAGAGTGGAAATTCCCACATTCAATTTTAAGATTGGTGCCAGAGAGTATAAGGGCAATTTCAAACAGCTCGGTCCCGAGGATGTGCTTGTAATCGAAGGCATTCATGCTCTTAACGACAAGATGAGCGAGACTCTTCCTGTTGAGAGTAAATATAAGATTTATATTTCGGCACTTACAGTTCTTAATATCGATGAGCACAACTGTATTCCTACCACGGACGCAAGACTTTTAAGACGTATGGTAAGAGACTACAGGACCAGAGGAGCATCTGCCAAAAGAACTATCGGTATGTGGCCTTCCGTAAGAAGAGGCGAGGAAGAGAACATTTTTCCGTTCCAGGAAACTGCGGACGCTATGTTTAATTCGGCTCAGATATATGAAATTGCTGCTTTAAAAGCCATAGCGGAACCGATTCTTTATCAGGTAACACCCGAAGATCCCGAGTATTTCGAAGCCAAGAGATTACTTAAACTCCTCGAATACTTCCTCTGCATGGATACCACAAATCTTCCCAAGAACTCGATTGTAAGAGAATTCGTCGGAGGCTCATGCTTTAACGTATAAAAGAGATGAACAGCAAATATAAGGAACTTAAACTTAAATACGACAAATATAAATGGCCGATATGGTTTATTGCAGGAATACTGGTTGTACTGGTATTCCTCATTCCTTATTACGTGCTTCGTGAAAATGCGTATTTTATGATTCACGATGAGCTTGACGACGGAATCTTCAAGTATATGCTCTATGCCAAAAACTTTGGACAGAACGGCAGTTTTATCCCCGAGTTTATGGGCGGGCAAAATAGATATACTATTACCATCTCCACTTTCTGGGGAATATTTTTATACAAGTATTTTGCTCCTTATGCGGCATTTGCGATTATGCTTACCATAGTCGTATTTACAGGCTTCACGGGAGTTTATCTTTTAGGAAAAGAAATATCCGACAACGCGTTCGCATCATTTGCGGCTGCGTGTCTTTTCTCATATCTTCCCTTCAAATCGATGTTCGGACTTAACATCGTGGGATTCCCTCTTTTAATATATCTGCTCATAAAATTAGGCAAAGTGCATCAGGAAAAATACTGGCTGTATTTTCTCCTTCTGATTTACTATGCATTCGGAACCACGCTTGCATGGGCCGGTTTTATGTCCATAGGGTTCTTAACCCTTGCAATCATCGGCTTTGCAATATTTGACAAGCATCACAACGTTTATATAGGCAATCTGGTTGTGGCTGATATTATCTTAATTGCCATACAGGTATTTACTTCGTGGGATCTTATTAAAAGCACGATAGGACCTGCGAAGGTTATATCCCACAGAGAAGAGCTGGTTCTTAATTCGTATCACGATTTGTGGGCGCTTTTCAAAGATATGATGTTTATCGGCGGCAGCCATTCGGAATGCTGCAGCAAAGTAATTGCACTTTCTGCGATAGTTCTTTTAATAGGAGTGCCAATTCTCGTGCATTTTATGACGAAAGTGCAAATCGACAATGTGCTTAAGATAAACAACAAGTATAAACTGCTTTGCATCTTTTATGGTGCGAACGTTTTAAATGCTTTGTTTACATGCTTTTACTGCTCGGAACCAATTGTAGCGTTAAGACAAAATATCGGAGGAATATTTAAGACCTTTCAGGCCAACAGAATTTACTGGTTAATGCCCGCTTGTTTTATGGCTGTAATGATTCTTGAAATTGCCATTCTTTGGGATATTGCGGAAGTATTTATCATTGAATTTATATTCAAAAAACAGCGTTTCTTCGCTGCATTTCCCTGCGTTGTAATAATAGCGCTGGTATTAATCTATGCGAGAAACGTATATCTTTCGAGTCCTTTTTATCACAATATCAGACTCATGGCTTTCCCCGACACATACCATGTGGACAGCTGGAGACAATACTATGCCGAGGACCTTTATGCTAAGATTGATGAGGCAATAGGCAGAGACAAGAGTACCTACAGAGTGGCTTCAATCGGTGTTAATCCGGCGGTTGCACTCTTTAACGGCTTTTATACCGTGGACGGATATTCGACCGATTATCCGCTTGAATATAAGCACAAATTCAGAAGAATCATCGAGAACGAACTTGCTAAAGATGATTCCAACAGAGTATATTTTGACAACTGGGGCAACAGATGCTTTGTTTATACGGCAGATCTTGGCAAAAGATTTGACATTTACCGTGGAGAGAATACTGAAATCAATGTTGATCTTAATATTAACGCCCTAAAAGAAATGGGCGGAGAGTATATATTCTCTGCTGTTAAAATAGCCAATGCCGAGAGCCTCGGACTTGAAAGCATTTCGGATACACCTTTTATAAAAGATGCGGATTCGTACGGAATCTGGGTTTATGAAGTAAAGTGAGAAAAGCGTGAAAGATTCAAGAAAAGTTTTACCCGATATACTAAGGGTGGTTTTAACTGCCTTCATTTTGTTCCATCACTATCAGCAGCTGACGGGAACGTTCTTTTATCGTGGAATAAACTTTTACGGCGGAAAGTTTTACTTCGGATATATAGTTGAGTTTTTCTTTCTGATGTCGGGCTTTTTCATGGTGCCTTATGTGACAAAGATACAGGAGAAGATGTCTTTTCCGACATTCTTTGGAAAAAGACTAATAAGACTTCTTCCGAGCTTGATTGTAACTACAGTGCTTTATGATGTTGCGCTTTTCTTTTATGTGAGACTATGTAACGGTACGTTAAGATATCCCACGGATATCAATATTTTCGGAAGTATCGTGACAGCGCTCGGTCTCGGAAGCTGGTGCATCACGAAAGACTTCGAAATCAATCCGATATGCTGGTACGTAAGCGTGCTTCTTCTTTGCTATATTCTCATGTATATCTTTGTGTTTTTATCCAAGATTACGAAAATCCCCGCAGGAATTATGCTGGCGATTCCGATGATTACAGGTGTTGTTATAGCTAATTCAAATACTTTTTCAATTATTCCTTTTCTTTCTACAAGAATTTCAAGAGGTTATATTCATTTCTTTGGCGGGCTTCTTTTAGGAATAATCTATTACGGACTGATAAAGACGAAGACTACAGAAAAGAAAGAAGCACCTAAGTTTATTGCTCTTGTTAAGAATGTAATTAATAAAGTCGGAGAGGCTACTCTAGACATATATCTGATCCAGTTACCGATGCTTTTATTATTCTTTATGATTTCACACTACACAGGACTTAATCTTGTGAGTGGCAAAACTATGCTTTTATATGCGTTAAGTACATTTGTAATTGGCGGACTTTATTATTTTCTTATCGGTAAAAGAATTTATTCTTTACTTTCAAAATTATTCAAATAATATATATTTCAAATTGAAATTATTTATAGGATATTGAACATAAAGTTGGAAATTACGTGTTATTTTGGAATAAACATATTTAACACGTAATTTACTGTCTTAAGATTATCTTCATTTATTTGAAGAAAAACAAGTGGTTTGATTTTTTGACATTTTGTAAGTATAATCATTATTTGAGTGAAACAGACGATCGCGGCTCTTTTAAGAGGTGAGGAAAGTCCGGGCTTCGCAGGGCAGGATGCCGGATAACGTCCGGTAGAGGTGACTCTCAGGAAAGTGCAACAGAAAATAACCGCCGCGCAAGCGGTAAGGGTGAAAAGGCGGTGTAAGAGACCACCGCTTATCCGGTAACGGGTAAGGCTGTGTAAACCCCATCCGAAGCAAGACCAAATTGAGCTAAAAAGTCGGCCCGGCTTGGCTCAGGTAGGTTGCTTGAAATTCGTGGCAACACGAATTCTAGATAGATGATCGTCCAAGACAGAACCCGGCTTACAGTTTCACTCAGCTTGAATAAAAAGAACAGTGTGCCAGGCAACTAACGGAGCCGGGCACCTTTTTTTGTTCCGGACACCTTCACGGTTAGGCACTCTTTTTTCACTTTTTGGGCATTCTTTTATCATTGAATTACTATAAAAATAAGTATATAATAATAGTTTAGTACGGCAATTTAACGGAGGAATAAAAATGGAAAAAAAGATTATGCTC
>CAMYYF010000045.1:0-10280 GCA_947303375.1 uncultured Lachnospiraceae bacterium | reverse complement strand
AAACCGAATGATGCTTCGATATCTTCGTTCTTTAAGTCACCGTCGATGGTCTTGGGACATCCGATAACCTGAACGCCTGTGTTGTTTGCTGCCATGTACTCTGCAAGAGTAGCTGCATTTGTATTGGAATCGTCACCGCCGATGATAACGATAGCTGTAAGTCCGTTCTTCTTTGCATTTTCAGCAACGATTGCGAACTGCTCTTTTGTCTCGAGTTTTGTACGGCCTGAACCGATGATATCAAAACCGCCTGTGTTTCTGTATGCATCGATGAATGCATCATCAAATGTTACATAGTCGTCTTTAAGAAGTCCGTCAGGGCCTCCCTTAAATCCTAAAAGAACGTTGTCCTTGTTGGTTGCCTTTAAAGCATCATAAAGACCGCTGATTACGTTATGTCCTCCGGGTGCCTGTCCGCCGGAAAGAATAACACCTACAACCTGCTTCTTAGCTACTGATGTGTTGTTTCCCTTTTCAAAAGTAACTTCAGGCTTTCCGTATGTGTTGGGGAAAAGAGCTTTAATCTTGTCCTGATCTGCTACAGATGCTGTGGCAGCGCCTTCCTTAACGCAGATTTCTGCGATACCGTTTCTGAGCATTCCCGGAAGTTTGGGAGAATACTCATATCTTGCTTTCTGAAGTGGTGAAAGATTCATAATAAACTCCTTTATATATAAATAAATTTTTTTAATTAATTACCGCCTTTTTTAATAAAGAATAAGAATCCGAAGAGTGCACCAACTAATGTAAGTACAATACCGCCGACAAACATAAGAACATTTGCAAGCATTGTCTGATTTCTCATCATTACATAAGGAACAACCATTTCTTCGATTTCACTCTCTGAATACCAGTCCTTAAGATAATCATGGATAAATTCTTTTTCCTTCTTATCCATCTTTCTTAAATAACCGTCAAACGAATCGGTACCTGCGGAACCTAATTCAACTTTTCCGTCCCACCAGTCCCAAGATGCGTCAACCATTCTGTTATACTTTGAAAAATCCTCAGACTTAACAAGAATACCCATGTAATGAGCAATATAAATGTTATCGTCTGAATCTACCTTTAAATCAGGAATTGTATAAATTGCCGATACATCCTGTCCGCTATCGTTAGATGTGATTTCAAAAGGCTCAAATACAAAATCAACGTTGGCATATACTCTCTGTCCGTTTTTCAATTTTGTCCAGTCAACACTCTGATCGTAAAGATCCTTGGCAGGCATAATTGAAGTAACAAGGCCCTTGCCTCCTAAAAATGCAAGAACGAGACCGAGAATCAAAAAAGCAAATGTAAGTCTAAATTTCATTTTCATTCCCTTTCATAAATAAAATAAGTTGTTTACATGCATTTCTAACTTTAACACAGATTTCCATATATTACAATTAAAAAAATGCCCAAAAAAATCCGCACCCGGCGGATACGGGTGCGGAAAACGAGGGGATGAATTAATATGAAAAAGGAAGCTTATTATCCTTCAATAGCAATATATTTCTTTTCCTCGGGAAGTTTTTCGACCTCTTTGGGAACATTTAAGGTAAGAACACCGTTGTCAAATTTGGCCTTGATATCTTCCTCTTTGAGGTTTTTGCCTACGAAGAAGCTACGTGAGCAGGAACCGACGTATCTTTCTTTCCTGATATAACCCTTTTCGTCCTTCTCTTCTTCGTTCTTCTCGTTGGTTGCATTGATAATCAGATAACCGTCCTTAAGTTCGGCATTGACGTTCTCTTTTTTGTAGCCCGGAAGCTCGATTGTGAGCTCATATTCTTTGTCGTTCTCTTTTATGTCTGTTTTCATTACTCCGGGAAGAGGTCTTGCCAAAGGTCTTCTCTTGTTATCTGTAATATCTGTAAAGAAATCATCAAATAATGAATCATTAAAAAGTGCTGGCATATACATAAATCATTCCTCCTTTATAAGCGGCCTCTCTTAATTGAGGGGCTTTTGTTTTCTTTTGATGATTATGTTATACCACACTTGTTAGCACTCGTCAAGTATGAGTGCTAACAATTTCACAATTTTTTCACATTTTTTATTTTTAACCCATCATAAAAGACCCGAAAGCCTTTATTTTAGGGCATTTAACAAAAAAAGGCCGCCTGAAATATTTTTTCAGACGGTCTGATATTTTTTATAAAATTAGAAATCACATGATCTCGGAGTTCTGGGATAAGGGATGACGTCTCTGATGTTTTCTACGCCTGTAAGGTACATAATAAGACGCTCAAAGCCCATACCGAAGCCTGAATGTACGCATCCGCCGTATCTTCTGGTGTCAAGATACCAGTCAATGCCTTCCTTGTCTACGCCCATCTCATCCATTCTTTCGATAAGCTTGTCAAGATTCTCTTCTCTCTGGCTTCCGCCCATGAGCTCGCCTGCCTGAGGTACGAGAAGGTCTACAGCGGCAACGGTCTTGTTGTCCGGATTAACCTTCATGTAGTAAGCCTTGATTTCCTTAGGCCAGTCTGTAACGAATACAGGGCCGTGGAAATATTCAACGATATATTTCTCATGCTCTTTTGCGATGTCTTCGCCGTAATCGGGCTCAAACTCCCACTTAACGTCTGCTTTCTTTAATATATCGATTACATCGTGATGGGAAATTCTTGTGAACTTCGCATTGATAATATCATTAAGTTTTGCCTTAAGACCCTGTGAAACGAACTTGTCGCAGAATTCGATTTCTTCGGGACATTTCTCGCATACGTACTTAACTACATATTTAAGCATTTCCTCTTCGATATCCATGAGTCCTTCAAGATCACAGAATGCCATCTCGGGCTCAATCATCCAGAATTCGTTTGCATGTGTCTGTGTGTTAGAATTCTCTGTTCTGAATGTGGGTCCGAATGTATAGATATCTCCGAAAGCCATGGCAAATGTTTCACCCTGAAGCTGACCTGAGCCTGTGATGAAAGCCTGCTTTCCGAAAAGGTCTTTGTTAAAATCAACTTTTCCGTCGTCTGTTAAAGGAAGGTTATTCATGTTTAAAGTTGTAATCTTAAACATCTGATCGGAACCTTCGCAGTCAGCGCATGTAATAAGAGGAGTATGTACGTAAAGATATCCTCTCTCCTGGAAATAAGAGTGAATAGCCATTGCAGCCACACTTCTTACTCTGAATACCGCTGAGAAAAGATTTGTTCTCGGACGAAGGTGTGCAACGCTTCTTAAATACTCTCTTGTATGTCTTTTAGGCTGAATAGGATAATCTTCGGGACAATCTCCCAAAAGTTCAACACTTGTTGCCTTAACTTCGAAGGGCTGCTTGTTCTCGGGTGTGAGTACAACTGTACCTACAACCTTAACGCTTGCGCCTACGCCTATTTTTGAAATGCTTTCAAAATTATCAAGATTCTGCTCGTAAACCACCTGTAAATTATCGAAGAAAGATCCGTCATTTACATTTAAAAATCCAAACTGCGACTGTGCTCTGTTTGTACGAACCCAAGCACATATCGTAACTTCTTTTGAAGCATATTCGGATGTGTTTCTAAACAGTTGCTTGATTTTTGTTCTCATTTCATTGCCTCCTGTATTTTTAAAATATACTGCGGATAACAGGACTTGAACCTGCACGGTCTCCCACCAGAACCTAAATCTGGCGCGTCTGCCAATTCCGCCATATCCGCCTGCAGCATATTATACTACAATTTATTCGTTATTTGGAATATTAACTATTGTCTTTTTATAAACCTGTGCGAAGAAAATTAATGTCATTACCAGTGAAACCAGTTCCGCAATCGGGAATGCGAACCAAACCATGTTGACATTTCCGGTAAGTGATAAAAGAAATGCTGCGGGAAGTAATGCCAAAAGCTGTCTTGCCACAGATACCCACATTGAATACATTCCGTGATTTAAAGCCTGGAATACGGTTCCGAGGATAATACATACGGCCGCTATCGGGAAATGAATACCGATTATTCTGAAAGCGATTGTACCGAGTTTAAGCATTTCTTCCGTAGGTGCAAATATCATCAAAAGAAGATTGGGTGCAAATTCGAATGCAAGCACGCCAAGAAACAGCAGTGCTTCAGAATATATAATGCCGAGCTTTACGCACTTAAGAAGTCTTTTTCTCTTGCCAGCGCCGAAATTGTATCCGACGATGGGAACTATACTTCCGTTAAGTCCGAACACGGGCATGAAGAAGAAGCTCTGAATCTTGTAATATGCGCCGAATACCGTATCGGCCGTATCGGAAAATCCTAAAAGAATATGATTTAAGCCGGCATTCATTACCGAACCTATCGACATCATAATGATTGAAGGAAGTCCGATGGAATAAATATTGCCGATAAGCTTAATATCGGGTTTGATATACTTTAATTTAAGCGTAAGCTCTTTGTTCTTCGTAATGTTTAAAATGATTCCTAAAACAGCCGCAAGAAGCTGACCGAAAACAGTTGCGATCGCAGCTCCTCTTACGCCGAGCTTGGGCATTCCGAGAAGACCGAATATAAGTATCGGATCAAGAATAATATTGGTAATTGCGCCCACACCCTGGGTAATCATCGAATAGAAGGTCTTGCCTGTGGACTGCAAGAGTCTTTCGAATATAATCTGCATATAAAGCGCGATTGAAAGCATGCAGTTAATTGTAAGATACTGAATACCGAAATCTTTTATCTGCTGAGTTTCGGTGTTTTGAATCGCAAAATAAGGTTTTACAAGGAAAAGACCGAACAAAAAGAAAATAACGGCACTTACGATTGAAAGAAATACACCGTTCATGGCAACCTTGTCGGCGCGTTCGCTATCCTTCTCTCCGAGCGCTCTGGATACAAGTGCATTCACACCGGTAGCCATACCCATTCCGAAAGACATTACAAGCATCTGAATGGGAAAACAGAGATTAAGAGCCGTAAGTGCATCCTGATGAATACGTGAAACATAGATGGAATCCACGATATTGTACAGAGCCTGCACAAGCATCGATGCCATCATCGGAAGCGACATATTGATTAAAAGCTTGTTCATGGGCATAACACCCATTTTGTTTTCTTTTACGTTTTCCATATTCACTCTCATTTAGAGCCAGGCACACTTCGTGAGCCAGGCACCTATACATTCACATAAAAGAAAAATTCGTATCTGCATTCGTAGATACGAATCTTCCTTAACTGAGCCATCGGGGACTCGAACCCCGGACAACTTGATTAAAAGTCAAGTGCTCTACCACCTGAGCTAATGGCCCATATTAAATTTGTTAAAGCTGGACTAGCTGGATTCGAACCAGCGAATGCAGGAGTCAAAGTCCTGTGCCTTACCGCTTGGCGATAGCCCAGTATAAGGTGGGTAATGGGACTCGAACCCACGGCCTCCAGAGCCACAATCTGGCGCGCTAGCCAACTGCGCCATACCCACCATGTTTTGACTCGTCCGCTTTGACGAAACGTGCTCGAAGGGATTCGAACCCCCGACCCACGGCTTAGAAGGCCGTTGCTCTATCCAGCTGAGCTACGAACACTTGCATCTTTTCAGTGACGTTTGATATTATATACCAACTGTATGTATAAAGTCAACAAAGATTTTCTAGTTTGCATCAATTTCCGCGATATAATTGGAAGCCTTATTTCCGAGCTCTGTATCAGGGGCTAAATTCATTACTACATTGAAGTAATATTTGGCATTGTCGTAGTCCTTATTTGCAAGATAAGTACATGCTAAATAGTAATGTGCTTCAACATTTTCGGAGTTGTATTCAATGGCTTTCTTGAAGTTTTCAAGTGCCGTTACATAGTCTTCCTGTCTGAATGCGTTATATCCGTTTTCGTAATAAGTATCGGCTACACTTTCACCTATGAATTCTTTTAGGATATTGTAGACTTCGAGGAACTCTGTTTCTTTCAGTTTGTCCGAACCGTTGTCGTCTACCTTTTCAAGATACTCTGCGATAACATTCTTATCTGCAGCTTCGCCCTTCGAATATTCTTTTACTGCGAGCATCAGATACTTGTAGCCCTCAAAAGCACCGTTAGCGCCTTCATATGCGTTTACCTGATCCTTTAGGGATTCATACTGCGATGTGAGGTTCTGGTTTAACTGATTAAGTTCTTCTATCTTGGTATTCTTTAAATTAATCTCTTCGTAAGCACGGTTAAGTTCCTTGTTCTCGTCCGTCTTTTGAAGTTTAACCCTGATGGGTCCAAGTACAAACCATCCGACTAAAAGACCTATTACGAGGCCTATGAAAACATTAAAGAATATATTAAAGAATGTATTTTCTTTTCTGGTATTCGGCTGAATAATGATGTCGTTTCCGCTCTGAATGGTAACCGCATTTTCTTTTTTGTTGGTCTTTTTCTTTGAATCCGTATTAAGATTCTCGTCGGCCATTCGCATATATAAAGCCGCAGTAATATTACCCCTGTCAATTCGTCTGACAAGGATCAGTTCCTTTTTGGCAGCTGCGTAATCTTCTTCGTTCATTAATACAAGCGCCAGAAGAAGGTGCGCACTGATAAGTCTGGGGTTGATGGATACAACTCTTTTAAGAGTAATCTTAGCCACATCCAGATTTCCCTGCTTGCAGAGATTCAGTGCCTGATTGTATTTCTTAATGGATGAATTGATGGTATCAAGAAGAACCACATTGGTTTTTAAGGTTTCGATATAATCTGTAGCGATGTTTTTATCCGGCTGGAAATGCTGCGAGAGAATCCACTCTGCCATAGCATTGATGGTTTCACCCATCTCAAAATAGACCAGTCCGAGGAGGTTTCTGGCCTGAGTGTTTCTCTTATATAATTTTAAGCTTTGACGTAAATCTTCTGCCGCACCGGTCAGATCGCGAATCTGAGCCTTTGCAAGTCCGCGGTTATAGTAATTGTTGGACATATAAAGAATCTTCTTGTAACGTCCGACAGACGCACCGCATGAAGTACAGTATGATTTTTCGGACAAAGCCATTCCGCAGTGGTAACAAAATAACATTTAACTTCTGCCTCTATTCTTCCGCATCCGATACTGTTCTTACAATAAAATCAACCATGTCTGTCAAATCGTGATTGTTAACCACGTCTTCAACATCACCTACTTCGGGTGAGGGATGAAATTTTTTAAGTTCGTTTTCAAAATCTATCATAACCGTTCTCCTAAAATACGAACACCGTTACTGTTTGTTTTTAAATATTGATACCGCTTCGCCGACTAAGTAGAGCGATCCTGCGATATAAACCGCCGAATCAAAGGTCTTTGAAATATCTATTGCTTCTCTCAGAGACTCAGTGGTAATCACTTCGGACTTAAAGTCTTTGGTGCACTCTCTCATTGTTGATGAGTCCACAGCCCTCTCCGAATCAATATTCGTTAAGATAATTGTATCAAAGTTTCCCGACTCATCTATCAGGTGAAGCATCTTTTCGTAGTCTTTGTCTTTGCAAGCGCCAAAGATGATTACTTTCTTTCCTTTGAGTGTTTTAACCGACTCAAGGAGTTTATGCATTGCATCTTCATTATGCGCACCGTCAACAAAAAAGCCTCTGGCAATCTCTTCAAATCTTCCGTGGAAGTATCCTTCCGATAAAGCTTCAAGGGTTTTATTCCTGTCAAACTTATCTTTTAGGAACAAAGCTGCTGCCATTACTGCAAGCGATGCATTTATCCTCTGATAAAGCGCAGGTGTCGGAAGCGATACGGACAAATTGCGTACAAGCTTAAATTCATCATACCGACTATTTAAAGAAAAAGCAATGTGTTTTTCGTCGCAGACAAAATCACTTATGTCTTTTTCTTCAAGCATAAACAATTTTGCATGCTTTTCTTCGGCTTTTTCTTTTAATACCGAATTAACCGCATCAGAGTTGTCCCAAGTCACGAGGGGTACGTTTTCTTTTATGATGCCTGCTTTTTGCGTGGCAATGCTCTCAATGGTACTGCCAAGTTCTTTTGTATGGTCTAAACCTACGGATGTAATAACCGTAACCGAAGGATCATCAAAGATATTCGTTGCATCCAGCATTCCGCCGAGGCCCGTTTCTAGAACGATTACATCAGCTTTCTTTGATTCCATCCATTCCATAAACATAAGGAATAAGAATTCAAAGAAGCTCGGATGCATGGTTATCTTTTCTTCATCGTCAAATAGTTCGCACTGTCCTTTTACCTTTTCGAAAACAGCCACAAACTCTTCGTCCGTTATCATTTTCCCGCGGTAAACAAATCTTTCCTTCATCGACACAAGGTGTGGGGATGTAAATAGCCCCGTCTTAAATCCGTGTGCCTCTAAAATCCTTGAAATGTAATAGCAGGTACTGCCCTTACCGTTTGTACCGGCCACATGTATTTTTTTTATATTCTTACCCGGTGAACCGAGCAGCTCATAAAATTTTAACGTGTCCGATAAAAGGGTCTTCTTCTTGAATTTAGGTATGTTTAAAAGATATTCTTCGCATTCCTCAATATTGTACATAGCACTTTTACAGGCTCTTGAGTCTTTCCTCAACCTGCTCCATCATCTGAGTATATTTTGCAAGTTTTTCTTTTTCTTCATTTATCTTAGCTTCGGGAGCCTTGGAAATAAACTTCTCGTTGGAAAGCATTCCGTTAACTCTCTTAAGTTCACCTTCGAGTCTTTCCTTTTCTTTAAGAAGTCTTTCTCTTTCCTTGTCGATATCAACAAGTTCTGCAAAAGGAATATAGATATTTGCATTTGCAATAACTACCGAAACAGCATCATCCGAGATACCTGTCTTGTCACTTTTAACGATAACTTCAGATGCATAAGCAAGAGGTGCAAAGAATACCTTGCCGTCTTCAAAGATCTTTCTCATGTTTTCGTTTTCCGATACAACGTAAACCTGAGCTTTTCTTGAAGGAGGAACGTTCATTCCCGTACGAACGTTTCTGATACCTCTGACTGCTTCTTTTAGGATCTCTATGTCGTTTTCTTCTTTTGCAAATACTCTGTCTTCCTTAAATACAGGCCATGAAGAAATCATAATTGACTCTTCTTCGCTCTGAAGGTTGCAGAAGATTTCTTCCGTTACGAAAGGCATGTAAGGATGAAGAAGCTTAAGTGCATCGATAAGAACTGTCTTTAACGTCCATAAAGCTGCGGTTCTGCTTGCTTCGTTTTCCTTGTTCCAGAGTCTGGGCTTAACCATCTCGATATACCAGTCACAGAATTCATCCCAGATGAAATCGTATACCTTCTGTACTGCGATACCGAGTTCGTAGTTTTCCATATTGTCGGTAACTTCCTTAACCACATCGTTAAGTTTGGAAATAATCCACTTGTCAACGGGCTCAAGGGAAGATGCGTCGGGAGTCTTAACTTCTTCATCTCCCATATTCATCATAATGAAACGGCTTGCGTTCCAAATCTTATTGGCAAAGTTTCTGTTAGCCTCAACCCTCTCATAATAGAAACGCATATCGTTTCCGGGTGCGTTACCTGTGATAAGTGTAAGTCTTAACGCATCTGCACCGTACTGGTCGATAATCTCCAAAGGATCGATACCGTTTCCTAAGGATTTACTCATCTTACGTCCCTGAGAGTCTCTTACCAAACCGTGGAAAAGAACTGTCTTAAAAGGTCTTTCTCCCATCTGCTCGTAACCTGAGAAAATCATTCTGATTACCCAGAAGAAAATAATATCGTAACCTGTTACGAGTACATCGGTAGGATAGAAATATTCAAGGTCCTTGGTCTTTTCGGGCCAGCCGAGTGTCGAGAAAGGCCAGAGTGCCGATGAGAACCATGTATCAAGAGTGTCGGGATCCTGCGTGAGATGTGTACATCCGCACTTCGGACACTTTTCGGGAGCTTCCTTGGCTACAACTATCTCGCCGCATTCGTCGCAGTAATATGCGGGAATTCTGTGGCCCCACCAGAGCTGTCTTGAAATACACCAGTCCTTAATATTGTCGGTCCAGTTGAAATATGTCTTTTCCATGCGTTCGGGAACAAGCTTAATATCGCCGGTCTTTACAGCCTTAACTGCGGGCTTGATAAGCTCATCCATCTTAACGAACCACTGCTGTTTTACGAGGGGCTCTACCGTGGTATGGCATCTGTCGTGTGTACCTACGTTATGTGAGTAATCTTCAATTTTAACAAGAAGTCCGAGTGCATCAAGATCTTTTACGATGGCTTCTCTTGCTGCATATCTGTCCATGCCTGCATATTTGCCGCCGTTTTCGTTGATTGTTGCATCGTCATTCATGATATTGATAACTTCAAGGTTGTGTCTTTGACCTACCATGAAGTCGTTAGGGTCGTGAGCGGGTGTAATCTTAACAACACCTGTACCGAATTCCATATC
>CAMYYF010000044.1:0-10360 GCA_947303375.1 uncultured Lachnospiraceae bacterium | reverse complement strand
CTAAGAATGAAACAAATTTAAGGGATAAACCGAGTCAGAGAGAGGATAGTACTATTGTGCATTCTCTTAAGAACGGAGAGACCGTTTTGAGAACTGCAGTGAGCCCGGATGGTTGGTCTAGGCTTGAATTTAACGGTCAAATTTGCTATGCGGTGTCAAACTATCTGACAACGGATTTAGAGGCTAAACCTCAAATAGTTCCGGATGATAATTCTGGTTTTAAGACTCAATTTACAACTTGCAATGAAAAGGTTACTGCGAAAGAATTGGTGAATTTACGATCTAAGCCCAGTGTTACCGATGAGGATTCTATAGTTATTGCTACTCTTAGCGCCGGGGAAATCGCTACTCGGACGGGAATCAATACCGATGTTGGCTGGTCGAGAGTAGAATACAATGGTCAGATTCTATATTGTATTAGCAGCTATATTTATGTTGTAGAATGATAACTAATTTATATTGAATAAGTACTTAAACAAAAAAACTGTCTATATACATGAGATTTGTGCTACGGATTCAATTAGCATTTCCTCTTCTGGTGAAATATCAAAATTTGAATCTAATACCGCGTTTGGGTATTCATATCCGGATTTGAAATGGGGCGCTGCTGATTTATCTGAAGTTGAAAAAATGAAAAGGATCTGCAAAATGCATCGAAATATAACGGTTCTGATGTGATTTATGGTATTCTTCGAGAGGAAGCAGATGCGTATTGGATTGGAAGCAAGAACGCAAAGGAATGCCTGGATGTTGTTAACAGTCGAGTTAAGATATATTTGGGAGAATAAAAATATGAACTATAAATACAAAAAGAAATTAAAGAAATTAATTACATTATTTGCATTTATACCTTTGTTTTTCTTTTCTTTTGGTTGTGCTGGTATGTATGGGACAGTATTACCATCCAACCCGATAGCATTTAGTTCTTTTCCTGTAACAGATTCAAAGAATACCACAGACAAATACTATTCTATTGAATATAACGGGAGAATATATGTTCCATTTGGTACGGCAAAATCCATTTTGAAAAAATCAGATATAGACCAATGTCTTGGATATCTTGATCATGGGACGGGACCCAATAACATGCATATTTGTACATTGATAGCAGATCCAAACAATGATTTTCTAGTGAGAGTTTACGGATATGATCCCACTGAAAAACCTGCGTTTTATCGAGCGTCTGATACATATCACCAGCAAATAAATATACCGACATATATTATGGACCTAGGATTAGATTATTGGAAATGATATACATATTGACAACGAAATATATTTGGAAGGGTTATTGTTTGGTCATATCCAAATTCAAAACTACCTTATGATTGAATAAGAACATAACGTAAGATCATTCTATAAACTTGCCAGCAAGAAAAGGAGTTTATATGCAGCGAACAAAGAAATGTTATTTAGCAGTATTTATAATATTACTATGTATGGGTTTAATTGCCTGTAAAAATAATAGTTATGATACCGAGGGTGATAATAATTTAGTGGAACTGACAAATATTGAGGATACTGAGATTGTAACAGATACAAATCCACAAGAAAATGCATCACAGAGGCTGATAAAAGTTATAAAACATGATGCAGGTTTTTCTGAGGATGGAACAACGTGGGATTTGATTACTGAATATGAATATAGTCAAGAAGGATATTTGATTCGCGAGATATCATATGATTCTGATGGAAATTTACTGGATGATAATGTCGAGTATATATATGATGATAACGGAGAACTAATTCGACAGAATAATTATGTAAAAGATTGCCTTATAGGATATGTATTATTTGAGTATAACCAGGAAAAACAACTAATAAAAGAGGAAATATATGGATCAAAGGATTCTTCGGATTCTTTTGAGATGACTGGAAAGATAGAGTATACCTATGATTCAAATGGCAATCTTATAAAAAACGAAAATGATGGAATTTCAATATCGATAAAAAACTCTTATGATGAGACAAATCGAATAATAAAAAAGGAATTCAGCAATGGCCTAGTGGAGAAATACTATTATGTTTCCGAGGAAAGTGAATTGGTAGCCCAAAAAATGGTTACGGTACCGGCTTATACTACAACGTATAATTATTCGTATGATTCAAAAGGAAATTTGATAGAAGAAATGATTGAGTCAGATAATGGTAACTCTCCTCAAAGAATAACGTATGAGTATGAGGAAGTAATGCCGTAAAAAATTATTGTAAACTGAACTAATATCAAAACAAGTAGGTTCTAAAGTGGGTTCAGGATTATTGGTGAGACCGCAAACCTCCTTTCTGTAAGTATTTGTGCTGCGACAAGAAGTTCGATTCCGGTCGCCGGCATTCGTTGTGTGCTGTAAGCCTCTATTTTAGGGGGTTTACAGCATTCTTTTTTTTGCTCAGGAGGTTCAAAAATGTGTTCTGTCATTGCCCTGTTTGAATGTCCGAGCGATTTTTGAAGAAAAGCAATGTCAATTCCTGCGGCACACATAGTTGAAGCAACAGTAAAACGAAGTTTATGGCTTGAAAGATAAGGAACTTCTGCTCCGGAACAATATTTTCTCAATCGTTCATTAAAGGTATAGTGTCATATGGATAGAAATTAATAAAGTGAAAATCTGACAACAAGAAAAAAGCGGTGGAGATATCCGACAGTATGTAATAAAATGAAAACATAAAAGATTGGAGGCATTATGAACATTACATACGGCATTGCCACAAAAGAGAATATTGATGAACTGATTCAATTAAGAATTGCATATATGGTGGATGATTTCGGAAGCGTTTCAGATGAGGAAAGAGCAGGGATGGAAAAACAACTCCCTGATTATTTCGAAAGAAAACTCGGAACAGAACTTGTAGCGTTTATTGCCAAGGATGGTGAAAAAATCGTTTCGGTTGCGTATCTGCATATCATAGAGATGCCTGCAAATTCAATTCTTTTAAACGGTTTATACGGAGATGTTTTAAGCGTATATACTTTGCCTGAATATCGCGGAAAAGGTTTGTGTACTCAGCTTATGAAAAATCTTGTTGCATACGGAAAGGAAAGAGGATTGGGAAGAATTGATCTTTCCGCAACAAAAGAAGGATATCCGATATATTCAAAGATTGGATTTAAAGACAGAGAAAACAGATATACCGACATGAGACTGCCTTTATAACAGTAACTTGAAACTTATATAAAACTGTAAATCATAAAAGATTTGCAGTTTTTTTATTTTATTTAAAAATTTACTGTTGACAAACTTGGTTTATTACGATAAACTAAATTTGGTTTACAGGAATAGACCAAAGGAGAAACTAAAATGATAGACATGGAACTTGGAGTAGTACAGGAACGTTTTGCTGATCTGGTATGGGCTAATGAACCCGTAGCAAGCGGCGAACTTGTTAAGATTTGTGAGAAAGAACTGGAGTGGAAAAAGTCCACTACATATACCGTGCTTCGTAAGCTTTGCGAAAAAGGTTTGTTTCAGAATGAAGACGGAATAGTTACTTCGCTTATTTCAAAGGAAGAATTTTATTCTGCCAAGAGTAAGCAGATAGTAGAAGATTCATATTCAGGATCTTTGCCTGCATTTGTTGCTGCTTTTATTTCAAATAAAAAACTGACGGCAAAAGAAGCGGATGAAATTCAAAAGATGATTGATGAATTTAAGAAGAATTAATGAGATTTCTTAAGATGTGTTTTTAGGCTTGAGTTAAAAGAAGGGAAGAAAAATGAGTACGATATTTCTTAAGATTTTGAATATAAGTTTTACTGCAGGATGGTTAATCCTTGCGGTAGTTGCATTAAGATTGTTGCTTAGCAAAGCACCCAAATGGATTGCGTGTCTTTTATGGGGATTAGTTGCCTTAAGGCTTTTAATTCCGTTTTCAATAGAGAGTGCGATGAGTCTGATTCCAAGCAGTGAAGTGGTATCACAAAGCATCGTTTCAAATCAGTCACCGGCTATTAACACAGGATTTACGATTGTTAACGAGGCTGTAAATCCTATCATTACAGAGACTTTCGCACCGCAGCCTGAAGCAAGCATTAATCCGATGCAAATAATCGTATCGATTGCTACAGTTATCTGGATTGTCGGTATGGTTGCAATGTTCATATATGCGATTGTAAGCTACATAAAAATAAAAAAGCAGGTTAGTACAGCGACTCCTGTCAGCGTAATGACCAGGGAAGTCCGTCGTCGCATAATGGTATGTGACGATATAAAATCACCGTTTATCCTCGGTATATTTAAACCAGTGATTTATATTCCTTCGAACCTTGACTGGGATACGATTGAATATGTTTGCGCACATGAAAATGCGCATATCAAAAGACATGATAACTGGTGGAAACCTTTAGGATTTATTCTTTTATCGATTTACTGGTTTAATCCGCTCTGCTGGCTCGCATACGTTCTTCTTAGCAAAGACATCGAGGCGGCATGTGACGAAAAGGTAATTAAAGATAAAGACAAAAACTATCTCGCATTATATTCACAAGCGCTCCTTGACTGCGCCGTTCAAAGACGAAGGATTTCAGCTTGTCCCCTTGCCTTCGGAGAGAACAATGTCAAGGGCAGAGTAAAAGGAGTTCTTAATTACAAGAAACCTGCATTCTGGATTATTATAATCGCGCTTGTTGCGATAGTTGTAGTAGCGGTTTGTTTCCTTACAAATCCTCCGGGCAAAAAACTAAAAAAGAACCCTCCGGAAGTGTATTTTGGATTTGACAATGATGAGATGCTTACTGCAGATTGTGTAGGATTTGCAGATCCCGAAACGGTAAAAAACGCAACGGTAATTTATTCAGATACCCCCGGGATAAAAAAGTCAAACGAAGAATTGGAGCAAATAGTAGTTACTTTACATGGTGATGATAGTCAAAACCTTCTTTATTTAGGCTATTCGGACAAGCCTACCAATGTTAAAGTGGAATATTATGATGAATTAAACTTTAAGGGCGGTCCATTTGACGTAGCTGATTATGATATGAAAACGAACACATTGGCTGTTTCCCCGGATTCGAACTATACCTATATTGTTACTGCAGAGTGGGGCAAGACAGGAATAGGAAACTATTTGTTTAGGATAGCAAGAGATGGAATAGAAGAACCCGGAGATATTGATGAGAAAGATATCCAGACAATACATTTCTCGGGTGAAATACCCCCGTCGGCTATGGATTCGGATGGTGAAATAGAGTTAGACTTTCCGGCATTAGTAGAATTTGAATGTGTTGACGGACAGTACGTTGTAGAAGGAGATCAGGTCTACAAATACAAAATGACACTGGTAGGTAAGGATCCCGGCGCAGCCTATATAGGAAAGTTTGTCGTTCTTACAAACAACCCTGATATTGCATACGAAACAGTATCAAGGAGCCTCTTTAGCAGTAATTCGGATGACTGGCTTACAGATACAGCCATTGTCAGTATGGAAGTAATAACCGATGAGTTTGAAGGCTTCTCGGTATGGCCGACAACAAGTACTGTCATTTCCAGGGGATATGATGAAAACGATCATCCGGAAACAGACATACCGGGAGAAACAGGCGATCCTGTATATGCGATTGCGGATGGTACGGTGTTCTATACAGGCTTTGACCAGAAAAAAGGAAATACGATAAAGCTTCTTTCGTCAGATGCAGTAATAGAATACACACATTTGAACAGTATTTCAGTTGAAGAAGGTGTTGAGGTTAAAGCCGGAGACACCATTGGAGAATTGGGTAATACCGGATTATCAACAGGCCCGCATCTTGGTTTGGCACTTACAGTTAATGGCCTATCGAAAGATATGAAGGATTATTATAAAAACTAAAGATTAGTTTTTAAAGTGGTGGAGCAATCCACCATTTTTTTTATGTAAAAAATATATTAACCACATACAAATAAGCGATATAATAAAAGAGGCGACAAAAATACCGTTTACCTTTAAAAAATAACCGAATACCGAAATCTTAAGACAAAACGATTTTTCGATAGTATTATGCAATCAAGAAAGGAAAATCACGAATGATTAGTGATTAAGGGAAAGCATAATGAGAAAGAAATATTTGGACAATATAAGATGGATGACAGTGGTTGTGGTTTTGTTTTACCATGTGTTTTACATGTACAATGCGGAAGGCATTCAAGGCGTTGTAGGTAAAATCACAAACCTTGATGTGCAGTATTACGATGTATTCCAGTATGCAGTTTATCCCTGGATTATGCCGATACTCTTTATCGTATCAGGTATTTGTTCAAGACTTTATCTTGAGAAACACACCGGCAAAGAATTTGTGAGATCAAGAACACGCAAACTTTTGGTTCCCTCTACAATCGGTCTTTTCGCATTTCAGTTTATTCAGGGTTATCTTAATACGAGAAACAGCGATGCAGTCAACTTGATGCAGACGGTTCCTGCACCCATCGCGTATATTATAATGGTTTTAAGCGGCATAGGAGTGCTCTGGTATATTCAAATATTATGGCTCTTCTCAATGTTACTTTTGTTAGTCAGACTTATTGACAAAGACCGTCTCTGGAAAGTTTGCTGCAAAACAAATCTGGTAGTAATAATACTCTTGTTAATCCCTGTATGGGCTTTGGGACTTATACTAAACACACCTATTATCGTCGTATACAGATTCGGATTTTACGGAATACTTTTCTTCCTCGGTTACTTCGTATTTTCACATGACGAAGTAATAGAGAAATTGAAAAAATACTTCCCTTTATTCTTGGGACTTGCACTTGCTACAGGCATTGCCTTCTGCATCATTAACTTTGGCGCAAACTATGCAGACAAACCTGTTAACCGCACACCTTTATTTGCAGGCTTCGCGTATTTTATGAGCCTGGCAATACTTGGCGGAATGGCAAAGTTCGGAGATTTCGAAAATGCCTTTACAAAATGGATGAGTAAAAGAAGCTTCGGACTCTACGTATTCCATTATCTTGGAATATGTGTGGTTGCAATTTATCTTGCGAAGCCCGGATTGATTCATCCTGTACTTGCATATATATTAAGTGCGGTTGCATCCTTTGTAATTGCATATCTTTTATACGAAATAATATCAAGAATTCCCGTATACAGATGGATGGTTCTGGGAATTAAAAAAGATAAAAAAGAGGAAACAAAATGATTTTCAGATTAATTATCGATCCGAAATGTAATGAAGAAGTCGTGGCCAATGTACACGAGCGCACTTCCATGATTGATGAAATTGAAAAAATAGTCACAAGAGAGAATTCACCTGACCATATCACGGGCTATCTTGAGGACGAAATTAAGATTTTAACTCTGGAAGAAATAGAATGCTTCTTCGTTGAAGATGAAAAGACTTATGCGCTTGATACGGCGGGTAAAAGATATATTGTAAAAAAACGTCTGTATGAACTTGAGAGCGTGCTTCCAAACGACTTTATAAAGATAAATAAATCCGCCATCGCGAACGGCAAAAAGATTGCGAGATTTAAAGTACTTTTATCGGGCGCCGTGGATGCAGAGTTTGCAAGCGGTTACACTGAATGCATTTCGAGAAGATGTTTTGCTGAGATAAAAAGGAGATTTGGGTTATGAAAAAATATATAAGGGAATTTGTAAAGAGAGGATTTATGTTTGCCTGGGCCGGCCCTGCCATCACAGCTATAATCTGGTATATTCTCTGGAGAGCAGGAAAGATTGAAAGCCTGACTCCGTCGGAAGTCTTAATCGGTGTTTTATCTATATCGGCTCTTGCTTTTATAGCAGCGGGTGTATCGATAGTACATCAGATAGAAGAACTCCCCAAAGGCTTCGCAGCACTTATCCAGGGCTCGGTGCTTTATATCGATTATCTCGGCTTCTATCTTTTAAACGGCTGGATTTCCTGGGATAAGATCTGGATATTCACGGTAATATTTGTAGTTGCTTTTGTTCTAATCTGGGCGATTGTTTATATACCGATTCGCATAAAAGTATCGAAAATGAACAAGAAATTAAGTTAATCTCATAAAAGAAAAGAAATGAAACTGCAGGTTAGAGCCGGGCACCCTTCGGGAGCCGGGCACTGACCTGTTTTTTTGCTTTATGTGCGTGGCGATTCAATATACATTTTTCGCAAAATAAAATAAATTTATCGAAATTCGATAAAAATATATTGACAAATATCTTTTATGAGTGTATATTTCATTTTGTAAGAACTTAAAAGAAGGCGCGGAGGTGCTTTATGAAGCAGAAAGAACTGGCATTTTGGTTGAAATTCATTATTATCGGAACAGCAGTATGCGGAGGAATTATTTATGCAGGTATCATTCCGCATTTTCTTAAATACCTGATTGAGGCGAATTCTTTTGCAGAGAAAAATACTTGGCCTTGGTTAATCTCAATCTGGGTATCCGCAATTCCCTGCTACATGGTTTTGCTTTTAGGGTGGTTTGTATCGACGAACATCGGAAAAGACAATTCGTTTTCAAAGGAAAATGCAAAACATCTTAAGTGGGTATCTTTTATGGCATTAATAGACGTTGTTTATTACTTTGTCATCAACGTAATCTTTCTTTTACTTGATATGTCGCATCCTTTTGTGATGGGCATTGCACTTATCATATGCTTCTGCGGAACGGCATTTTCGGTTTGTGCGGCAGCGCTTTCACATTTGGTTGACAAAGCATCTGTAATGAAGGAAGAGAACGACCTTACTATTTAAGGGGTGGTGTGATATATGGGAAGAAATAAAAACGATCTTGAAAATATAGAAGAGGTTGAAGTTAACGGACGTCTTGTGTTTAACATCGATGTAATGCTTGCGAAACGTAAGATGAGTGTCGGGGAACTTGCGGCCAAAGTCGGAATAACTCAGGCGAATATGTCGATTTTAAAAACCGGCAAGGCAAAAGCTATCAAGGTTAACACGATTATAAAAATGTGCGAAATTCTTGAGTGCCAGCCCGGTGATTTGTTCGAATATGTCAGGGAGGACTAATTATGGAAAACGAGAATTTTAATGAAAATTATACGGAAGAGCCTGTGGACAAAGTTGCGGCAGAGCCCATAAAAGAAACAATAATCGAAGACGGTTTCTTACAGAAAGCAAAAGATTTAATCGACAACAAAAACGAATACTTAAAAAGAATTATCCTTTGCGCCATATATGCCATATTTTACACATTCTGCCTTTATAAAAATACCAACGGAATTACATTTCCGCTTTTCGCAATTGCAACAATAGTTGTTTACTGCCTGTTCTTAAAAGCAACGGGAGAGAAGATAAAAACATTTTCATATGTACTGATCGGACTGATTACACTTTTGGCCGTTAACGTCTGTACGACTACGAGCGTTCCGCTTCTTGTGTTTGACAAATTGTTTATGTGCGGTCTGTTCTTCGTTCTGTTTTTATACAACCTTTATGATGAAAAGACCTGGGATGCGACAAGATATTTTCTGGCAATAGGATCTGTGATTTTCTCGTCGATTGCATTTGTTTTAGACCCCATCCTCGATATGGTTCGTATAGCCAAGGACAGAGGCGAAAAAGAAGAAAAGGTCAGAAAAAAGAACACCACCATCCTTTATGTACTGCTTGGCCTTGCAATATCCGTTCCGCTTTTATGTGTAATACTTCCGCTTCTTTTATCATCGGATGTTGTATTCTTTGAAGCATTCAGAAAGATCTTTTCTTTTAGGATTGATAAAGACTTTATATCGATTGCACTGCTTACGGTATTAATATTCTTCACAGGATATGCTCTTATTAAAAGACTTTGCGCAAGACAGGGCTGGCTTGAAATACCGGTTAAAGATAAGAGAAACAGCAACCCCGTAGTTTCTATCACGATAAGCGCCGTACTGCTTGTATTTTATGCACTGTATTCGGGCATTCAGATAATATATCTTTTCCTGGGATTCGGCACACTGCCCCAGGGATACACATATGCTGATTACGCACACGAAGGATTCTTCCAGCTTGTGTTTGTCTGCCTGATAAACCTTGTGCTTGTACTTATCTGCAGAAAGTTTTCAAAAGACAACAAAGTGCTTAAGTTAATGCTTACATTCATCTGCTCATGCACATACATAATGCTTTTCTCGAGTGCGTACAGAATGATCCTTTACATCGGTGCATACGGACTTACATTCTTAAGAGTATACGTACTCTGGGCACTTTTGGTAATATTCCTCGCAATTACCGGCGCTGTAATTCTTATCTTCCAGGAGAAGATGCCCTTCGTAAAATACTCAATGGTTGTAATTGCAGCAACATGGATTGTATTCAGCATGAGCCATCCCGATACATACATTGCAGAATACAATCTCAGCATGCAGACAGGAGAACGTTATGTTCTTGAAAATCTCTCGGAAGATGCGATTCCTGTAATAATGAATTACGAGGCCGGACTCTATTCATCTG
>CAMYYF010000043.1:0-10619 GCA_947303375.1 uncultured Lachnospiraceae bacterium | reverse complement strand
TCTTCTGAACACCGCCGTAGATTACAGCATACTTTGTAACATCAACGGGCTCTGATAAGAAACATGAAGATACATCGGAAACAAGATCTTTGCCCTTTGTGTTGGGAAGAGTTTTAAACTTTGTACCGTAAATGGTATTGTTCTCGCAAATATATACATAGTCCATATCATCTGTGATAGGAAGATCGGAACAATCGGGAATATATGAGAAAGTCTTATCTGCGCTTGAAGCGAGTTCTACAGCTTCTCCGTAAATTTTAGCTTCTGCAAATGCCTTCTTTGCCCACTGACCTGTAATAATATAGCCGGCCTTCTTATTCTTCATCATGTTCATGGGAACTTCTGCGAAGAACTGGTTAGCGCCGCCCTGAAGGAATAAAACTTTGTAATTGTCAGGAATGTTCATAAGTTCTCTTAAATCTGCTTCCGCATCTTTAATGATTTTGTCATAAACTTTTGAACGATGGGACATTTCCATTACGGATTGACCTGAACCCTGATAATCCATCATTTCTTCTGCTGCTTCTTTTAAAACTTCTTCAGGTAAAACAGCGGGACCTGCAGAGAAATTGTAAACTCTTGCCATGATATAGCCTCCGATTTTTTTATTAAAAATTTAAATACATACCCTTTGGGTAAATAAATTCACGTTCACTATTTTACTTTTATAAAAATATTAAGTCAATACAAAAAATGCATAAAATGATAATTTTTTAACAATATATGAAAAATTGTAAAATTTGTCCATAAATAAAGGATTTTCGTAAACTCAATAATACATATTTTTCTCATAAAAAAACCGAACACTTTGAATGCTCGGTTTAATTTTATTTTATAATCTTAAAAAACTAGTTTTCAACTGATTCTCCCGATTCGTCAGCTTCAGATTCTTCAGTTTCATCTTCTTCCAAAGTATCTGAATCTTCCGATTCTTCTACTTCTTCAGGCTCTTCAACTACAGGAGGCTCATAATGATGAACAATAACGGGAGTTCCGATTTCCATCATGTCAAACAGTTCGCTCATCTTATTAAGAGGTGTGTTGACACATCCGTGAGAACCGCCCCAGATATAGATTTCTCCACCGAAGGTTCTTCTCCATGTAGCATCATGAATACCGATCTGACTCGTGATACACATCCAGTAATAAACGAAAGATTCGTATCCGGGTCCGATAAGAGTTACGTTTCTTGCCTTATTTAAGATAAAGCAAACGCAGTCGGGTGTCATATTACCGTTAGCTTTACATCCCGTAACAACATCCGTATCAAATACAAGTTTATTGTCTACGTAATAGTACATATGCTGATTAGTGATATCAACTTCAACATAAGTACCGCCATAATTATTTGCGTAGGTTCCTCTGTCTTCTTTTTTGATATAAATAGGCTCTCTCTCGCCGGGACTTTTATGCGACTTAATAATCGCTTCAAGCTCTTCGGCTTCAGCTTTTACATTAATAAGACTTCCGTATGTGGTATATCTCGTATAAGGAATTGTAACTGTTCCGCCACTCGTTGTGTCAAAATACTTATCCTTATAGAAATTGTCATATTCATCCGACAGTCCCTGTACAAAAGCAAGCACTTTTTCGGAATCAATAACCGCCTCTCCGTCTTCGAAAACAAAATCTCCGTTTTCGTCCAAAAGAAGCATCTTTGATATAACCGCACCGTCAACCGTGATATCCTGACCGGTTGCAAGCTTATATATCATATTAAAATCAAGTGTTTTTTCAAGCTTATCCCAGTCCGAAATGAGTTTTTTCTCTTCGGCAGATCTTTCGATACTCTTATAAACTCCGGCTTCTTTTAAATTGATATAACCCGTATCATCAACAGATGCGGACATAACAATTTCTTTTAAAAGATCCCAGTCCAAAAGATTTTGCGTATCGTCGATAAGTTCGTAGCCACGCTCTTCGGTATACTTAATCTCAGCGCGTCTTTTAGGATCGAATCTGTCTCTTTTTCCAAGATAGGAATTGGAGACAATCTGCAAGAGCTTTTTATCATCAAGATATCTCTTGGGATAATATACATATTCATGCTTTTCAAAAATACATTTAACCCACAGATATGGATTCTGTGAGTCTTTTATGTACTGAATCGCATTTCCGATTTCGTCGTAGTTGTAGTTGTATATCTCGGAGCCGTCAATAAAAATTTGAGTCCCGTCAGTATCTTCTATGACGAGATTATGATTTACCACGCTTTCGTTAATCAATGTATCGCAGACGCTGAAATTCTTATTCGAAACATTTACACCGTTAATGTAAGTATTGGGGCAGAACCAGTGTCTGAAATAAAATACTCCGAAAAAATACACCCCCGCAAACGTAATAAGAAGAAACGATAAAATTGTAATTAAAATAATACCGATTCTTTTCACGAAAACTCCTTATTCGGCTTTTTCAATCTGAGCTATAGCCGATTTCTTCATAGGGATTCTGCAGTTTTTGTTGTTACCGAATTCAACGATTACATCTTCGTCTGTAATATCAATGATAACACCGTAAAAACCGCTGGTTGTTACAACAGCATCGCCAACTTCCATATTGGAAAGCATTGCCTGCATTTTTTTCTGTTCTTTTTTCTGAGGTCTTACAATTACAAAGTAAATAAATACACCGAAAATAGCGATATAAAGGACTGTGCCCCATATACCGAGACCTCCTAAAAATCCGCCACCGGATGTATTTGCAGCTGCATCAAGTAAAAGATTGAACATTTTATAACTCCTTTATTCTAAATTAAACAACTAATACAATAATTTATTTCTAAAAATAATACAAGTGGAAATTATTATTCCTCGTGCATCATTGATGAAATTTTATTCTTTTTGAATTCAGCGAAGCATCCTTTGTCGATAGCATCTCTGATTTCAGCCATCAGATTATTGTAGAAATATAGATTATGCAATACGCAAAGTCTCATTCCGAGCATTTCCTTGGCTTTTAAAAGATGTCTTATGTAGGCTCTTGAGTATCTCTGACATGTCGGGCACTGACAACCTTCCTCTATGGGAGAATCGTCAAGCTCATATTTGGCATTCATCAGATTAATCTTTCCGAAATTGGTATAAAGATGTGCATGTCTGCCGTTTCTTGTAGGATATACACAGTCAAAGAAGTCAACGCCACGCTCTACCGCTTCGAGAATATTAATCGGAGTTCCGACACCCATCAGGTATACAGGCTTATCAGAGGGAAGATACGGAACTGTCTTTTCTATTATTTCATACATTTCCTCATGAGTTTCACCCACGGCAAGACCACCGATAGCATATCCGGGAAGATCGAGCTCGGATATTCTTTTTGCATGCTCTATACGGATATCGGGGAAAATCGCTCCCTGATTGATACCGAACAAAAGCTGGTCTTTATTAATGGTATCCTCAAGAGAATTAAGCCTCGTCATCTCAGCCTTGCATCTTTCAAGCCATCTGGTGGTTCTTGCAACGGAATCCTCTACATACTTTCTTTCAGCCTTGGAATTCGGACATTCATCAAAAGCCATAGCTATCGTGGAAGCAAGATTAGACTGAATCCTCATGCTTTCTTCGGGTCCCATAAAGATCTTTCGTCCGTCAATATGAGAAGCAAAATATACACCCTCTTCTTTTATTTTTCTTAAAGAAGCTAATGAAAAAACCTGAAATCCGCCGGAATCTGTCAGAATAGGTTTGTTCCACGACATAAACTTATGTAAACCACCAAGTGCTTTTATCTTGTCATCACCCGGTCTTACATGTAAATGATAAGTATTGGAAAGTTCAACCTGTGTTCCTATTCTTTCAAGATCTTCTGTAGATACCGCGCCTTTAATTGCAGCAACCGTACCGACATTCATAAATACAGGCGTTTCGATAACACCGTGTACGGTCTCGAAGCGCCCTCTTTTAGCCAAACCCTCTTTTTTTAATATGGTAAATCTTTCGCTCATAAATCTATTCCGTAATTTCTTCAGTCACAACGCCGTTATATTCATTGACCAAACATACAAATTCTTCGAATGTCAGATTATTGATATAGATGAATTCAGCAGCTTCTTTACCTACATATCTGAAGTGCCAGGGTTCGTACTGAATCTTGGTAATATCCTCTTTACCTTCGGGATATCTTAAAATAAAACCGTATTCAAATGAATGTTCTTTAAGCCAGATACCTGCATCGGAATTGCCAAAATCCGTATCCGTACAGTTGTGGCTGTAACTTACAATATCAACAGCAAGACCGGTTTCATGTTCACTGGTTAAAGGCGGCGTAACCTTCATGGAAGCTATTTCGGTTGCTTCGGATAATGAATATCCGAGTCTCCTGAAATAATTAATCTTCTTTTCATACAGATAGGTCTGCGTATTATAATTCCTGTATCCTGAAGCCATTAAAAGATTAATGCCGTCTTCTTTTGCTGCTTTAAACATAGCATCCAGATCGTCATAAATGCGCGTATCAACATCAAAGCCGTCAAAATTTTTAAGTTTGCAGTCAATATCGGCTTCAAGAGGATTATCCTTATTTACAAGAATTAAATTCCAGTCCTCCAGATCAAAAGAAGCGATTCTTTTAGAAATGCTTGTTTCAAAATCCGCAGGTTCGTTATTCTTATTAACCGAATAATCTTCAGACACATCAACGCTTTCTTCGTCCAGCGCATGCATATAAAGAGGTCTGCCCTCTTCGTCAACGCCCGACATCTGGCTTGCAAAAATCATATTTGAAAAGCCGACGGGAATATCCGTGAAAAGCATTACATACAAAAAGACTATTGTGCCTATCGAAAACTTTATTTTATTGGAAAGCAAAAACTTTTTAATACATTTAAAACTCATAAAATACTTACTTTATACCGTGGAAAATCACACAGTTCGGATAATCAATCTTTACTTCTTTAGCACACATCGAAAGAAGTCCCTTTTCAAGATCAACATTAAAGAATGTAAGAGTGCTGGATTCGTGATTTAAGGATACCAGGTGCTTTTTATCAGGGAATAAAGCTGCATCCTTAGGGTACGAACCGCTGATGGGAAGCCAGAGAATCTTGGTCAACAGACCTGTTTCTTCATCTCTTTTAAATATTTCAACGGAATTGTCTCCCGCGGATGAAGTTACGATATAATTTCTGTCTTCGGAAAATTTAAGTGCTCTGGAAACAGACATAGATGCGTGATAATTGTCAACTGTCTGAATTGTCTGAATCTTTTCAAATTCGGGATAACCCGAATCAAGAGCCGTATATGTAAACACGTCAACGGAATTTTGCATTTCGTTAAGAACGTATACATATTTATTGTCTACCGAGAAAATCATATGTCTCGGACCGGAATTAACGTCTGAACGGATAATGTCTACGGGTTTAAGCTTGCCTGTCTCATAATTAAGAGCATAAACATTTACATGATCCATACCGGTATCCGATGCTAAAAGAAACTTGTTGTCTCTCGACATCTTTACACAGCTTACATGAGGAACATAGGATCTGTCGGAAACTTCGCCCATACCCTGGACATAGATTTCATCAGTTATCTCTCCGACCGCTCCGTCTTCGCCTACTCTTAAAACAGTTATCTTTCCGTCATGATAACCTGCAACAAAAAGATATCTGTCGGTATAGTCCGTGGAAAGGTAGCAGCCTCTCATGCCGTTAACGGACGCAAAATTGATTTCATCAAGATCGCCGTTCGGACCGATTTCATAACTCTTAACACCCATATCGGTGATTGAATAAAGGAACTGATCGTTATGCGAACTGGTTAAATATGACGAATTGGAAATTTCAATCGAATTTCTGAAAATGAAAGTTCCTTTTTCAATATCTACATCAAATATCGTAATGCCCATTTTGTTTCTTTTGGTATAGCTTGAAACATAGGCAACATATTTTTCGAATCTCATACAAACCCCCAACAGTTTAAATATGTAAAAAGTCGCAAAAATCCATATAAAATCAATTTACATAATAACACAAATAATATAAAATAAAAATGTTTTTTGACAATATATATTTTTTTAGATCGGAGCAAAAATGAGCAACAAACTTATTACTCTTGAAAACATTTCAAAATCTTATGACAATCATCTCGTCCTTGACGAAATGAATTTATACATAAGAGAGAATGAATTTGTAACTCTTCTCGGCCCTTCAGGCTGCGGCAAAACCACCACTCTTCGTATTATAGGCGGATTTGAAAATCCCGATACGGGACGTGTTATTTTTGACGGAAAAGATATCACCAAATTACCTGCGTATAAAAGACAGCTTAATACAGTATTTCAGAAATATGCTCTTTTTACGCATATGAATATCGCCGAGAATATCGCTTTCGGTTTAAAGATTAAGAATAAATCAAAGTCATATATCGACGATAAGATTAAATATGCTCTTAAACTCGTTAACCTTGAAGGTTACGAAAACAGAATGCCTGATTCACTCTCCGGCGGTCAGCAGCAGCGTATCGCCATCGCAAGAGCTATCGTAAACGAACCCAAGGTTCTTTTACTTGATGAGCCGCTCGGTGCGCTTGACTTAAAGCTCCGCCAGGACATGCAGTATGAACTTATAAGACTTAAAAACGAACTCGGCATTACCTTTATATATGTAACACACGATCAGGAAGAAGCTCTTACAATGAGTGATACCATCGTTGTAATGAACCAGGGTTATATCCAGCAAATCGGTACACCCGAAATGATTTACAACGAACCTGAAAATGCTTTCGTTGCAGACTTTATCGGAGATTCCAATATTATTGACTCCATCATGATTAAAGACGAGCTTGTTGAAATCTTAGGTACAAAATTTGCATGCGTGGATACAGGCTTTGGCGAAAACGTACATGTCGACGTAGTAATAAGACCTGAAGATATCGAGCTTGTTGCTCCCGAAGAAGGAACAATTTCAGGCGTTGTTACATCTCTTATATTTAAAGGCGTTCATTATGAAATGGATGTTATGGCAAACGGTTTTGAATGGCTCGTTCATTCTACAAAGATGTTCCCTGTAGGTGAGAAGGTCGGCATCAAGGTTGATCCTTTCAACATCCAGATTATGAACAAACCTGCCAGCGAAGACGAGGAGGCCGCACAAATTGAAGAATAAATTCGTCAAATGGCTATCGCTCCCCTACGCTTTCTGGTCGTTAGCCTTTATCATCATACCGCTTATAATGGTTTTCTATTTCGGATTAACCGATAAAAGCGGTAAACTTACATTCGCAAATATTTTATCCATTTCACTGCCCGTGCATTTTAAAGCTCTTTTAATTGCACTTCTTTTATCATTGATAAGTACAATCATCTGTCTGCTGCTTTCCTATCCTCTGGCAATGATTCTTTCGAGTCTGAATTCCAAGAACAACAAGCTGATGATTCTTATCTTCGTTCTTCCGATGTGGATGAACTTCCTTTTAAGAACACTCGCATGGCAGACGCTTCTTGAAAACGAAGGCGTAATCAATACAATTCTTCGTGCTGTTCAGCTGCCTGCATTAAAGATTATCAATACACCTTATGCGATTGTATTCGGTATGATTTACAACTTCCTGCCTTTTATGGTTTTGCCTATTTACAACGTTCTTTGTAAAATCGACAAAAACCTTTTGAACGCAGCAAGGGATTTGGGCGCCAACGAAGTTCAGACATTCATGAAGGTAACTCTTCCGTTAAGCGTTCCCGGAATTATCTCCGGTATCACAATGGTATTCGTACCTGCGCTTACAACCTTCGTTATTTCCGATTTGTTGGGTGGAAGTAAAATCCTCCTTATCGGTAATGTAATCGAACAGGAATTCACGCTAAATTCAAACTGGCATTTAGGTTCGGGACTTTCAATCGTTTTGATGTTATTTATCGTAATATCAATGATAATTACCGCCATTTTCGATAAAGACGGAGAAGGGAGCGCATTATGATATCAAATGTTTTAAAAAGAATCTATATAGCGCTCATCTTCATTTTCCTTTATGCTCCGATGGCAGTGCTTATCGTTTTATCGTTTAACAAGTCCAAATCAAGATCGAAATGGGGCGGCTTTACCTTCCAGTGGTACAGTAAACTTCTCTCCGACTCTTCGATTATGGAAGCGCTTGTAACAACAATAATGCTTGCTGTTTTATCCGCTCTTATATCCACGTTTATCGGAACAATCGCAGCCATAGCAATTACAAGCCTTAAAAAAGGAACCAGAACATTAATGATGGGTATTACAAATATCCCCATGTTAAATGCCGAAATCGTAACCGGTATTTCGTTAATGCTTCTCTTCATCTTCTTTAACGTAAAATTCGGATTTACGACTATTCTTTTGGCTCATATAACGTTTAACATTCCTTATGTCATATTAAGCGTTATGCCGCGTATCAAGCAGCTTAATCCTTCTGCATACGAAGCCGCAATGGATTTGGGAGCATCACCTTTTAAAGCGTTCTTTAAGGTTGTATTTCCCGATATTTTACCCGGCGTATTCTCCGGTCTTTTGATGGCATTTACGATGAGTATCGATGATTTTATCATCACTCACTTTACAAAAGGTGCAGGCGTTGATACACTTTCAACCAAGATTTACTCACAGGTCAGAAAAGGTATTGATCCTAAAATGTATGCACTTTCATCCATCATATTCGTTACAGTTTTAATTCTTCTTATCCTTATTAACCTGCTTCCGGGTTCGGGCAAGAAAAACAAGGCAGCAAAATAATTTTTCATCATAAAAGAAAAAGCCGAACTTAATTGTTCGGCTTTTTTAGTATCTTTATGTCTTTTATGATTTATTCTGACTTAACTTCTTTCCAGAGTGAATTGTAAAGTTCGTCTCCGTCTTCGCCAAGATATTTGTAAGTCTCAAGGTTGTCGTACTGAGTCAAATCGGGGAATGCGATTTCGGAATTTCTGATGTCTTCATCCTCGATAAGTGCTCTTGCAGCATCGTTGGGTGTTGAATATGTGATGAAATCGAAGTTCATTAAAGCGATTTCGGGTTTGCACATATAGTTGATAAACTTCTCGGCATTCTCTTTGTTCTTTGCATTCTTAAGAACTACCCATGAGTCAATCCATACGTTGGTTCCTTCCTCGGGAATCACATATACGAGGTTTTCGTTTTCTCTCTGTGTATAGATTGCTTCGCCTGAATAAATAACACCGATTGCAGCTTCGTTACCGATCATCTTGTCTCTAACCTGGTCAACTACATAAGCCTGAACAAGGGGCTTCTGCTCAAGGAGAGACTGCTTTGCAATCTGAAGCTCGTCGATATTGATTGTATTCATTGAATATCCGTTTAACTTAAGAGCTACCATAAATGCATCTCTGACTGAGTTCTGCATTAAAATCTGGTTTTTATATTTAGGATCCCAGAGCTGTTCCCATTTTGTGATGGGCTCGTCTACCATAGTCTTGTTGTAAAGAATACCTACGGTACCCCAGCAGTAAGGAACCGAATACTTGTTCTCGGGATCGAATTCCTGACTTGTTACAAAATACTGTTCGCCGATATTTTTAGCATTGGGAATATTGTCCCAGTTAAGCTCAGCGAGCATATCGTTATCAATCATTTTCTTAATCATGTAATCCGAAGGGCAAACAACATCGTAGTTTACAGCGCCTGCTTCTACCTTGGGATACATCATCTCATTTGTTTCGTACTCATCATAAATAACTTTTATCTGAGTATCTTTTTCGAACATCTCGATTACTTCTGGATCGATATATTCACCCCAGTTGTAAACGTAGACTTCGCCGTTTTCATAAGTCTTGCTGCAACCAAACATAGGAAGCAGAGTTAAAGTTGCAAGTAAACCAAACAAAAACACTTTTTTCAATTCTTTTTCTTTTCCTCCTTTGGACAAAACAAATTGTTAGTAATGTCGGATGTTTCACGTATCTGTATGAAAACATCAATGTCTAATATATCATATATTTGTCATATATCAAGAAATATTTTTGAAAAATAAAAAAGCCAAAAGAGATTTTATCTTAAGGCGACTCCTAAAATATGTCTTCTTTTGGCTTAGATTTTTATTTAATTATCTTACTTTTTCGTTAAAGCCGACTTTCTTCTGAACCTTTCTTAAGGTCTTGTTTGCAAAATACTGGGCTTTCTCTGCATTGTTCTTAACTATGCCGTCAAGATATGCCTTATCTTTAAGAATCTCAGCATGTCTTGTCTGTAAAGGATTAAGCATATCCGCTACAGTTTCGCCTACAGCAAGTTTGAAATCACCGTATCCCTTACCGTCGAATTCTTTTTCAACTTCCTCGAAAGATTTGCCTGTACATGCCGAGTAAATCTCAATGAGGTTTGAAACACCGGGCTGTTCTTCTCTATGCTTTATACAAGCTTCTGAGTCCGTGACGGCTCTCTTGAACTTTCTGATGATTGTGTCTCTGTCATCGGTTAAGTATATCGAAGCGTTAGGATTTTCGTCAGACTTGGACATCTTCTTTAAAGGATCCTGAAGAGACATAATCTTTGCACCGGTCTTTCCGATGTAAGGCTCGGGAATTGTAAATACATCACCGTAAATAGCGTTAAATCTCTGTGCTATATCACGGGTCAGCTCAAGATGCTGAAGCTGGTCGATACCTACGGGAACAACATCTGTCTGATATAAAAGAATGTC